>CAIJKT010000187.1 GCA_903821255.1 uncultured Lentisphaeria bacterium
AACGCCTGCGGCAGATGAAACATATAAGGCGGATAAAAGAATTTATAACGGTGATCCCACCAGGCCTGTCCCATTTCGGTACCAAGGTCTTCATGCTCCTGCTTACGGCAGATTTTACATGTCTCCTCCATTTCAAGATCAACGATCTTTTCCGGACCGTCAAAACCGAACACCAGATACGCCCCTTGTTTGTCGATATTCAAAACCCGCTTGATCAGTTTGGCGGTCTCGGGTTCATCATAAAGGCGGATCACGCAGGGATGCAGGCGGCTGCGCATGATATTGGCGCCGGCCATCATCGCTTCGTGCATGTCTTTGAACAGGAACGCGTGGAACTTGCGCGTTTCAGGAATCGGATGGATTTTCATAGTGACTTTGGTGATCACGCCGAGAGTCCCTTCGCTGCCGAGATAGATCATCGTCAGGTCGGGGCCGGAGGCGTGGCGCGGTACCGGCAGCGTATTGATGATCTCTCCGGTCGGAGTGACGACTTCAACCGACATCACCATGTCTTCGATCTTGCCGTACTTGGTCGAGAGCACGCCGGTGCCGCGATGTGCCAGGAAGCCGCCGAGTGTGGCACAGGCTATCGACGCCGGAAAGTGCATAGTGGAAAAGCCTGCCTTCTCCACCGCCCATTCCAGATGCTGGGTGTTGATGCCGGTTTCAGCGGTTACGGTCAGCGATTCGGCATCAACGGCGAGAACTTTATTCATCCGTTTGGTGTCGAGTATGATACCCCCGTAAATCGGCAGAGCGCCGCCTTGCGAACCGGAACCGCCGCCCCAAGGGGTGACCGGAATCTTATACTGATTGGCGATCTTCATCACTTTGGCGACTTCTTCCGCCGAACCGGGATGGACAATAAAGTCCGGCTTGGGATTCTCCCGGCCGCGGTCATGCCACATTTCCGGAATCCAGTAATAGTCGATCGAGTGTCCGAGCTGGTCAGCCGCATTGCCGGAAACGTATTCCCGGCCGACGGCGTCGGCCAGTTCGCTATGCAGCATTGACAACAAATAATTTTCTTTTTTCGCGATCATCGTCGTTCTCCTTGAAGTTAAATATTTATCCTGAATAATTCATAAACTTTTTGAGCATATATTCGTCTTTCATCCCTTTTATATGAATGATCCAGGGCAGATTCAGAAAAAGCGCGAATCAATCTGGCCGCGCAACTCCGTGAACAATTCATTAGTCATTGCCTGAATTTCATCAAGCGAACACACTGCAGCCGTCAACGGATCTAATGCAATCGCCTGGAATATCTTTCTGCGGCTGCATTCAAGTGCGCCTTCCGCCGCCATCATCTGCAAGTTGATCATTCCGCGGTTAAGTCCGGCCAGTTGTTCCGGATAATTTTCAATCCGGCACGGCGTGATTCCGCCGCCATCGACCAGACACGGTACTTCGACGCAGCATTCCGGCGGCAAAGTGGCGATCAGACCATGATTGATCACATTCAAATTAGCCGCCAGCGGAACATTTGCCTCGACAGCATTGATAATCTGAACCGCATATTCGGCACTGGGGTTCAGATCGAATTCTTTGGTTCCATCCAGCAGCGCGGCAATTTCTTTGTCGTTACGGACTTGCAAACCGGCACAGATT
>CAIJKT010000188.1 GCA_903821255.1 uncultured Lentisphaeria bacterium
AACAACTACCAGACCGAAAGCTTGTTCTTCCGGTATTTCTTCATCCGCAAAGTCTGTTTTCTGAAATACACGCTGGGAGTCATCATTTTCCCCGGCGGATTCGGAACTCTGGATGAATTTTTTGAAGCTGTCACTCTGGTTCAGACCGAAAAAATCAACCGCATTCCGACCGTCATGGTCGGCAAAAAATATTGGTCTCCGCTGCTGGAATGGCAAAAAGAGACGATGCTGGCCGAAGGCATGATTGATGAAGACGACCTGCAATTGTTCAAGCTGGTGGATAACGCGCAGGAAGCAATGAACTATCTGCTGGAATGTCACAAGTTCGGAGTCCAAAATACCGTAAAATAAGTCATTCCTGCATTCTGGAACATCTAAAATATCGGTTTTTATGCGATTTTTGCAGATTCAGCTTTGAATTTTAGTGCTTTGCCCTATACAATAAAAGGCAATTATGAATAAGCCTGTTAAAAAAAATCGAACTGAAATGTGCTTTCTGGCACTGTTTTTAGTATTTGTGCTTATTTTCAGTTCTTTACGTGGCAAGATTGCGGACTATGCCGCCTGGCTGCTCGCAATGACGCACGAAATATCGCTTTCCACCGCCAAAGAAAGCCCTGCGAAGACAGTTCAAGGACAGCCGCCGGCACAACCGGTGGAACAGCAGGCTCCAATAAAGATCTCCGTCCTGGCGCAAGTCCCCCCGCCCAAAAATAAAGTGGCGGAACGCATAAACCCGACAGTCAGCAAGAAAATTGATACTCCGGACAAGCCGGTCACTGTCAATTTACCGAAGACCGGGACTCCGGAGATTTCTTTCACTAACGGCATTCCTGATTGGAGCAGTCCCGGAGTTTCACTTTTCCCGCCGCTGAGAAAATTTGACGGAACAGCGTGGAATGAGGAAAAAACAGAGGTAAAGATGACTACCGACGGGAAGAAGCTTTATGTTCTCATACATGTTTATGATAAGAATCCGGCAGATGCAATTACCGGCGATCCCAAAAAGCGCAAGGGAAAAGGCTTATGGGATACCGACAGCATTGAACTTTTTATCATGAAAAACAGCAAAAGTGACTACTACTGCCAATATATCATCTCCGTAAGCGGCCATGGGCAGACATTATACAACAAAATCACCAGTAAACCGAATTCAGGTCAAATCGTGACTCCGCCCAAATCATTTGAGTTTCCGCGATTCAGCGCTGAAGATTTTGACGGAGGATTTGAGCTTTTAACTAAAATATCTCTGAGCAATATTGACATGGATATGCTGAAGCCAGGCGATACCCTGCTCATGCAAATAGTAAGAAATTACCGGGGGCAGACAGATAAAACATCCGTCACATTACAGCTTTTTCCAGTGTATATATATGCGGACAGCCGGTCTGGAATAGACAATCACGACAGAAGGGCCTTTCAGCCGATACTGGTTAAAAACAATAAATAATTGGTGTCCTGAATAACTATTTGTATACAATCAACCGTACAAATGATGATTTTCTTGATTTTTTTTCAAATAAATGCTATTGTTAATTGTTTATTAAATTATATTACTAATTATAAGGTCATATATAAAAGCGTATCGTCAGGGGAACATGGAAAATATAATTGAAATAAGAAATCTTACTAAATACTACGGCAGTTTATTCTGGAAAAAGA
>CAIJKT010000189.1 GCA_903821255.1 uncultured Lentisphaeria bacterium
ATCTTCAATTCCAGCGCGGTGCCGCAGGGGAGCCTGGAAAAGTCCGCCGCGCAGTGCGACTTGATGACAGCAGTGGGGCCGCGTTTGTCGGTGCCGGGCGAAGGGCTGAAATTCAGCGCCAGAATATCCCCTTTCTTTGAGCCGGCAGCCGACGCGGTACGCTCAGGCAAGAAACTAGTGGCTTCACGTCCGAAGGTGCTGATCCCCGCCGGAAAGAGTATGCCATTGTTTGATGGAATTCCGGCGACAAGACCTGTATAGTCGTTAAAAACTTTTTTCATCATCGCATTGCTGTCTTCTGAATCGTTACCGTAGAAGTCGAAGCGCGAACGTATCTGCCGGCGGGTTTCCTCATGGCCTTCCCAGTTGTTCCGGAGAATGTCTGCAAGTTCTGTCAGGGAAAATTCATGCTCTTCATAGACGAGCTTTTTTATCACCTGCAGGCTGTTGGCGACATCCGGGAGCCCTCCCGCGTGTGGCGACATGACCGTGTATTGCGGACCGAGATGATAGTACGAACGCCCTTTTTCGATGCAGCCGTCAATCAGCATATCGACCAGTACGGCGGGTTCCGTCTTCTGCTTTAATGCTGTAATCACATGGCTGGTAATTTGCAATATCTGTTCGTCCAGCTTTTTCTTGAAAGCTTCGTATAATTCGTCGAAACTGGCATATTCAATTGTGTTATTGCTCGAATTGTCCAGCCCAAGGACGTCCTGAAGTATTTTCAGGGCGTCGAAAGGGAGGTAGCTAAAACAAGTTTTGCCGGGGATAAGTATCTCCCAGCAGCCGTCGTTGGCAAAATTTCTGGCTTCCGTCAGCGGGTATCCGAAATTTACCAGATTCGGAATAATCCGGTCATCGTTGTAAACAGCAATAATGCCGCCGCCGAGCCGCTGTATTTCCGCAATCCGGCGCAAAAGCTTCTCATCCGAACTTTTCGAGATGCGCACGGCAATCGGAAAGTCGGAGATATGCAGTTCTTCGACGACGTCAAGTACAAGATAAGTGATTTCATTGACGGCATCATTTCCTGATTCATCGACCCCGCCGAGAACAATATTCTGATAGAATTGAGCATCGCCGCTGCCGCGGCCTTCCGCGGTAATCCATTCGCAGCCCTTTATCCAGAAATGTGCGATCAGCTCTCTCGCCTCGTCCATGTCGATAATTCCCGCCGCCAGATCGCGTTTGAGATACGGCCCGAGCATTTTGTCTATCCGCCCGATGCCGCTCCAGTTGCCGCAAAGCCGCTGAAAATCCCATAACATCCACAAGGCTTGCACTGCCTCCCGGAACGTCTCCGGCGGATTTTCCGGCACGTTTTGCAGCGTCTCTGCAAGATCATTGAAATACTTTTTGTCTGTACCGGCGGATTTTCCGGCAAGTTTCTTCAGTTCATCAAGGTATCTGTCGTGCCATATTTTTGCTGAATCCAGACAGGATAGCATTGCGTTGAGCAGTTCCGTGCCGCGTTCGTCCAGGCCGCCCCGTGAAAGCCGTTCTTCAATTTCCGCCCTGATGCCTTTGTAGCCGACGGCAAGCGCCTTTTCAAAATCCAGCGTCGTATGGCTTATAGACCCGCAGCGCAGAATTGGAACGATATGGCGCATTGCCTCTTTCAGCGTCGCAGCCCCGACTATTTTTTCTCCGTCGATTATTCGCAGCGGCGCGTTCAAGGCGATCAATCTGACTGCTTCCTCATACAGTTCAACCTGATCCGGCTCTCTGTATTTTTTTTCCAGCGGCATAAATTCTCCTTTTGCCAGAACCAGCCGCCAGCCGCCGGAACCGCCAGTAATACGAAAACCGATCAAATTACGGCCTGTTTTCAGCGGAAGCCTAATTAATTTGGACAGGCCGGTGCCGGTGTGTTCCAACTGCCCGTTGACAAATATGGAACAATACCAGTCGCAATCAAATGAAACCGGGAGCATACATGCGGAAGCAGTATCTACTTCTGTGAAGCAATACGCGGCGGAATGAACTTTCGCCGAACTGAACAATTCCCTGAAATCTATTTTGCCATGAACGCTATTGACCCGCTCAGGCAGGACGTTCGCCGAGAAATTGAGATCCTCCAGCTTTTTAACGCCGTCTAAAAGCAAATCATCCGCCGCCAGTCCATCCGGAGAGCAGCCGTTGTTATTCAGCGGTCCCGCCAGCACCCAGCCAGCATTCCATTCATGGAATTTATCATATACCGCCAGCGACATCCAGAGATTGTCTTCCTGTATTGAGCGGCCTATCTCGCCGCGAAGATAACCAGCCGCCAGATCCTTTGTAGATTGACTCAAAAGAGATGTAGTCCCGCCTCCGGCCGGTCGAAACACTTTTAATGTGTCCTTCATAACATTATCATTCATAGATTTCTCCTTTCACGATTTGTGGTTTTGTCAAAGCCCGACCCTATTTTATGTTTCAGTCTTGAGCTTAATTTACTTTTTATTTGAACGGGAGTACCTAAAAACTTAAGTACTCCCCCTATTTTCTTGGATTTTGAATGTGGAAAATGTGAAGTCCTTTCTGTAAATTTTATTTGCCGAAAAACTAACAAAAAGGAACTTCACATGGATAAATCGCTAAATGGTCTGATACGCTGGTTCTGCCGTAAGATAACCTTGAATGAACTTGCCTCTATTGTCGTTGTTCTTCTTGATATTTTAAGCGGGAAGAATAATGACTTTGACTTGAAACCGGAGATAGAGAGCAAATCTGCCAATTACCGCAAATTCATCCTCGACGACCTGCGGGCACTTACGGAACCGCCAAAGACTGTTACTCAGAAACTGGACTGGAATCAACTCAAGCACGACTATTTTCTGAAGCATCAGAAAGAATTGAAACCAGTCAAGCGCAAGGCAGGCTCGATCTCCTTTTCAGAACATTGTCATTGCGAGCATTGCGGTGCGCCTGGCGAGTATTTGTATCTGAATGATGGACGCAAGGGCAATCAGGTTCGCTGCAAGGTTTGCAGCAAACTCAGCCCGACTGAACGGGTGCGTCACGCAAGCAAGGCGAAATATTACTGTCCGTATTGTGGTTACTCGTTATTCCTTTGGAAAGAAAACGAGGTCGAGTCCATTTACAAATGCCAGAATTTGAAGTGCTCCCATTATATTGAACGTCAACAAAACTTAACCATACAGGAAACCAAAGAGCGCCGCGAAAATATTTTCAATCCGAACTACAAGCTGCATTACCAGTATCGCGAATATCACTTCTCATCTCAGGATCTGGAATGTGCAAGGCCGCTTATGGAGACAAAAGTTGACTTGCGCAACATTCACAACAGCTATCATACTGTCGGGCTGGTGTTGAGTTTGTTTATCAATATCGGGCTATCTTCGAGGCAAACCAGAGAGGTTCTCGGCGGACTTTTCGGGATTGGAATCTCCCATCAGACTGTCATCAATTACGTCAATGCTTCCGCATCAATTATCGCTCCATGGCTAGACAAATCCATGCCCAAACCGACTTCAACTGCCGCAGGAGATGAAACCTACATCATCGTTGAAAACCAATGGCATTACACGTGGTTCACCATCGACAGCGAAACCCGTGCGATATGCGGCTATAATCTCTCCGACAATCGCGGAACAAAGCCCGCTCTGGCGACACTTTACAACACCTTCGGATCTCCAGAATCAAACGCAGGCAAAAAGTTCACATTCATCCGCGACGGGCTTGGCTCATACGATGCCGCAATCAATGCATACAACCAGCAATGCAAGGTCGATATTATTCAG
>CAIJKT010000190.1 GCA_903821255.1 uncultured Lentisphaeria bacterium
CTCAAGTGTTCAGGTCTCCAAGTTGAGACGCTACCAAAGTTTTACATACTGAGTTAAAACGGAACGGCCTTCCGCGGTCTGTATGTCTTTGCCGAATATAATTGCTGCTTTATCATCAAACCATCCGGAATTGTCGCCGTAAAAACCCAGCGGCGCCATCTTGAACCAGTTCATGTTGTATTTGTTTATTTTCTTCGACATGAAATTATCGACCGGCGACCAGTCCGTTATTTCAAGGATATTATTATGAATTTCATATTTGGGAACAGGTACGCCATATCCCTGGTTTCCGCTTATCCGGTGATTTTTCAAGTTTTCAAAAACATCTTCGCAGATCTCGTCCGGCGACCTGTGGTCAAATTTACCCATTTGCGCGGGAAAACTTCTGGCATAAAACGCTGCTTTCAAAAATGGAACCGTCGGAATCGAGAAGGAACGGACTTTCAGTGAAACCGGCAGCGCTGATATTTCGTTTTCCCCTTTCCTTATTTTTATGAACCCTTCATATATTCCCGGAGCTGTTTTTTCAGGAACATTAATCACTATCCAGAATGGAGAATTAACGCCGGTTTTAAGGGAAACTGTTTTTTCCGGCATCAGCGGGTCGGCATTCATTCCCACAATGCTCGGATTGTCTGCTTCTTTTATATTTATAAAAGCGACTGATTTACAGGATATATTCTGCTTGCCGATGCTTGCGCCGGTGTTATTTTTGAGGTCGGTAAAATCAAGTGAAATATCTGACAAGTCTTTCCCCGGCGTCAGTACCAGTTGGAATGGTTCAGATTCATTGACGGCGCATGACAATTCCAGTCTCCCTGCCCTGAGGTTTTCCGGAGTACCCTTGTAAGGTGTTTTCGCGTTCGGCGTATTCTTCCAGACAAGCATGCCGGAGATTTCGGCGATTTTAGCTTGATATGAATATGCCGAAGTTGCTTTCTCCGCAGATGCTTCCTCAAGCGAAATATCATCCCACCAGATAGTCCTTGCGCCGCCATCAGACCACAAAGTGAAAGCCGCGGTTTCAGCGCCGACCGGAGGATAGAATTCAATTTTCAAGGACAACCATTCATTCTGAGTCGCGGGAGCTTCGGGAAACAGGTACTTAACTGTTTTTCCGGCTTTATCAAAAAATACTACGCGTCCGGAAACGCGCAATTTACCGGGGTTTTCGCCGGCCTTGATAAAATAATATGCGGTAAAGATATATTTGACGCCGCTTTTCAACGGCACTTTAGGCACGTAATCCATCGCGGTTCCGCCGGCAGCTATATTCGATTGAAAACGGAGACTTCTGGCGCCGGTTCTGGCCTTGTCCGCGGCAATCCCGTATGCGACTTCTTCCGCTGCCGCTTTAATTAAGGTCTTGCCGTCATCCAGTTTTCTGGTAGCGTTAAAGTGATACAGCTTATCCGCTTTATCTTCAAAACTGCCATTTTCAATCAGATTGATATTGCCTGCCGGGAGCAGGATGCCCGCAAATCCAAGCGCGGCAGCCAAATACTTTTTTAGCACAATGAAATCCTCGCGTTATTATTCTATATTGCAGTCATAAACCCGAATTCAGCAGAAGAGTTACTGGTAAGGAACCCACCTTTTGTAATCCGCCCCGTACATCCATGCAGTTTTTGTTGCTTCCGGCATCCGTTTTATGGTTTCCACATGAAAGTCCCCCAGCAGATAATTGGCGGCGCCCATATGTCTGATGTAATTAGGATCAAGGTTGTCGCCATTTACATAAAAACCGCTGTAAAGCGTGCTTGTACTGTATGCATCCATCAGTACCAGGCAATAAGAAGGCCTGGACCATTTATTGAGTCTGGATTTTTGGAATGTTGACTGATTCATGCCGTAACTCGCGAACGGCTGCCACGATTGAGTCGGATAGGGAGTACCGGCATTGCCGCCGCCGAAAAGCGTGGTATGCGACGGGCATTTAAATGTTTTACACTTGTTCAGGGTTGCGGCGGAATAGCCAAGGTAAGAGGCCATCGTGAGATACCAGTAACTGTAGTTTGTGCTCCAGCCCCCGGAAGTCACATAATACAGCGGGAGCGAGTCGTTGAAATCACACGCATACATGGCCATGCCGGTGCCGAATTGTTTCACATTGCTTGCACATGCGCTGCTGTATGCATGCATTCTTGCCTTGTTGAGGGCGGGCAGCAGCATGCTGGCCAAAATTGCTATGATCGCCACCACCACGAGGAGTTCGATAAGCGTAAAACTGGATTTATTCGATTTCATAAGAAAGCTCCTTCTATTCTTGATGTTTGGGTGCTTGTTCTTTCTATCACCTCATACGGATAGAGAATATCCGGCGGTGAAACGTGTTTGACATTGAACCACTCATCAGCCTTTTTCAGCATTTCCATAACCGTTTCGCCAATCTTAAAATAATGGTAATCAACAGTTGACAGCGGCGGGTCAAGATATGCGCTTCCGGGAAAACCGCAATATCCCATCACTGCCATATTTTCCGGAATTTTTATTCCATATTCCCTGGCTGCTTTCAAAAGGTGGATGGCATAAAAATCTGAATAGCACATTATTGCCGTAGGCGTATGTTCCATACCCATCAAACTTTGAAAAGCGGTTTTTATGGATTCATAATTATTCTGTGCTATTTTAATAAACCCGGGATGATATATACCTTCCGATTCAAGAAATTCACGGTATGTATCCAAACTTTCGTAGCCACGCATTAACGGATAAGTAATTGTGGCTATGCGTTGATGTCCTTTGGATTTCAGATACTTGATACCCGCGTTCCAGGCACCGCGTGATTCTGTCCTGACAGACGCAAAACCTGTCACTGCCGTATCGCCGGGATAAGAGTTGGCCATCACTACC
>CAIJKT010000191.1 GCA_903821255.1 uncultured Lentisphaeria bacterium
ATTTATCTGCATAAGGCGAATGCCAATGTTAATCATAGCTTGCGTATCACCGTTATTAGCGTCAGCTAGTGTTTGGTCTGTTATGTTAACCTTATTAACATCCCATATAGAATTTACCGCAAACACCGGCATTGAAAGAGTTATCACGAATAGCCCGACAAAAACCATCAGAACTGAACGCATTTTCATTTAAAAAGTCTCCTCTGCTAAACAAGATCACGTTTAAAATCTCCTGAAAAACCAGCGATCCATACAGGCTGAAAGGAATATTTAATTTATTTTTTCCATTATTTTTTGTGCATCCTTCTGTCCCTGGTCCGCTGCTTTGCGAAACCATTTTATCGCTTCTTCTTTATCCTCTTCCACGCCTCTACCTGTCGCATAACAAGCACCGAGATAATACTGTGCATCCTTCTGTCCTTGTTCCGCAGCTTTGCGAAACCACTTTACAGCTTCGACGTAATTTTGTTTCTCTTTTAAGTTAGGAAACTTCTTATTGGACACTGACTTGTCATAATTACCGTTATAATAAAGCCCTAACTCATATTGTGCATTCTTCTGTTCTTGTTGCGCAGCTTTGCGAAACCATTTTATCGCTTCGACTTTATCTTGCACAAATCCGCTTAATCCTAATTTATAATTAATTCCAAGCGTCCACAGCGCATCTGCATTACCCTGATCCACGGCTTTACGAAGCCATTTTTTCCCTTCGACTTCATCTTTCTCCACTCCAAGTCCTTCTGAATAAAAAATCCCGAGACTAAGTTGTGCTTTGGCATGTCCCTGTTCGGCTGCTTTGCAAAAACATTTTACAGCTTCTGCATAATCTTTATCCACACCTTCGCCGTTGGCATAACGTTGTCCAAGCTTAAACTGCTCCTCTGCGTTTTCTACTTCCTGCGTCGCATTGTCTTCTTTTTTTATTTGTGAAGATTCTTGTTTTAATTTGATGTAACCCCATTTACCGTTTTGTTTTATTGCAGCTAAGCCCTGGCTAAAATTGAATACATCCTCAAATTGGAAAGGGATGACTACCTTACCGGTTTTGTCAATGAAGCCGTATTTGCCATTCTGACTTACGGGAGCCAAACCTTCACTAAAGTCACGTGATCCGGACTCAAATTGACAGGGGATAACTACCTTGCCGGTTTTATCAACGAACCCCCATTTACGATTTTGAGTTATCCTGGCCATGCCTTCTTGAAAAGGGAATGCATACACGAATTGACATGGAATAACAATTTGGCCGGTTTTATCAATGAAGCCGTATTTGCCATTCTGACTTACGGGAGCCAAACCTTGGCTAAAGCAGGATTCAGCACCGAATTTACATGGGATAGCGATCTTACCAGTTTTATCAATGAAGACGTTTTTGCCATTCTGCCTTACGCTAGCCAAGCCTTCATGAAAAGGGAATGAATACTCGAATTGACATGGAATAACAATTTGGCCGGTTTTATCAATGAAGCCGTGTTTGCCATTCTGCATTACGTCAGCCAAGCCCTCGAAAAATGAGGACTGACGCTCGAATTGACATGGAATAACGATTTTCCCGGTTTTATCAATGAAGCCGAATTTGCCATTCTGCATTACGCTAGCTAGACCTCCACGGAAACGTGTTTTAAACTCACATGGAATAACAAATTTCCCGGTTTTATCAATAAAGCCACAATAAACTCCTGCCATAGCCCAGCATACGCCTTCAGAAAAACTGTCCGCCATATCAAACTCACATGGAATAACAACTTTACCGGTTTTATCAATAAAACCAGATTTGCAACTTTGCATTACCTGAGCCAAGCCTTCCTCAAATGAAGCTGCAAAATCATATTGACAAGGAATCACTATTTCCCATCGTATCGGTTCTCCTGCTTGGTCTTTTGCTGCACTTTCAACTGAAGCATTGCGTTGCCCATCATTGGACTGATCCTCAGTCGTTTTTACTTCCTGTGTCGTATTATCTTCTTTTGACGAGGTTGTCTTGTTGGATGTGGTTGCGTTATACTGCCAAGTTCCATCCGTGTTAAGAGTCACGTGGCGACCATCATTTGTTGTTGCCTCTATTGGGGGAGTATTTCCATTTTCAGAAGTGTTGCGCTTATTGCCTGAATTAATTCGCTCTTGTTCTTTAGTCGCCTTGCCCTCAACATATTTCTCCGTTTTCGGTTGTTGAGGTAAGGTTGACAAAGTCCTGAGATCATGCGTTTCATCGCTGGCCGAAGATTCGTTACTTGACATTTGATTGAGCGTTAGTACTGAAACTATGACTGCAAGCATAATAAGGAATGCACAGAATATATATTTCATCCTCATTCCGGAAACGTATTTTAGAAACTTATTTTTCCGGGCAGGATTGTTTTTCTTTTCAACTTTAACATTAGTTTTTTCTTGAAGGATCGCGGTACTGCCATGTCTGGACTTATCCTGTTCTTCCGAGACTGGAGAACTAACCGTTCCTACATTATGATCGCAGTCTCCTTCTGGTGGCGGAGGGACAATAAACCTTGTTTGGCATTTATGACATTTCACTTTTTGTCCGGCGAAGGAATTATCTACTTCATAAACTGTTTTGCATCCGGGGCACATAAGACGAATCATTTGATTTTACTCCTCAATATTTATCAGTGCTATTGTGATTCTCTAATTATTATTTTTTGGCAATATGTTTATTCAGAAAGTTTAACACCGCACAATAAAGCTCTGCCTCTGCGTCGGGAGTGCCGAACCCATGCGCTTCTTTTTGATTGCGGTAATATTTCACCACATTGCCCTGTGCAATAAGTGCAGCCGCTATTTTATCGGACTGTTCCGGCTTAATCAAATCGTCCTTGGTTCCGTGATATATTAATAAGGGAGCACGGATTTTATCTGCAAAATTTATGGGGCTCTGTGATTTTAATCTGGATAAGTCGGCTGGATTATTAATGTCGCCGCACATAACCCCATCCATCGGTTGCAATGGCTTCTGTTCATTCTGCACTTCCCGCAGATAGCTGACAAGATCGGATATGCCGAAAATATCTATTCCGCAAGCATAGAGTTCGGGAGTAAAAGCTAGTCCGGCTAAAGCGCAGTATCCTCCAAATGAGCCACCCATAATTGCGATTTCCCCAGGCCGGGCAATACCTTCGCTTATCAGATGCCGAACTCCGTCCGTTATATCGTTCTGTAATGTTCCTGTTCCCCAAGATTTCCAACCTGCGGTCATATAGTGTTTGCCAAAGCCGCGAGAACCTCGGTAATTCGGCTGAAACACCGCATAACCGGCAGTGACCAATGCTTGAACTCGCGGATCGAACCATCGAAACACGCGACTGGCTGGTCCCCCATGAACAAACACTACTACAGGCAGGTGTTTTCCATTACTGCCAGGAGGAATGGTAAGATAGCCATATAGCGTGTTTCCGTCACGAGATTTATAACTCATCGGCTGAACAGTGGACGTCTCACCGATGGTGATGAGGAATGAGTAGTTACCGGAAGGAAGAAGTTTAAGTTCCTTGGTATCAAAGTTAAAGTAGTAATACGCAGCCGGTACGGAATCGCTCAAGTACCTGATGATCCATTGCCGACCGTTATCAGAACTGGAATCCCACAGGATGTCGCCTGCGGGTAACTTTGCAGTTACAAGTTTGTGCATAACAGCAAATTCGCCGTCAAAAAAGTAATATCTGATCCGGTCGTCAATATAATATATCCCTTTGAGTCTGGGTTCTGCTTTCCCGACAATGATTATTCCGCCAAGATCAACCTTGTTTTCTGGGTCAGTATGAATTACCCTTTCCGAACCATCAATACAGTTTATCTCTATCAATCGTGCAAATTCGGCCTGACGGTTGCTTAAAGCATAAAACGACTTGCCGCCGTTTATAAACGCGATTGGAACAAAAATATCTCCAGGATTGCAGGAATAGATTCTTTTAGGTTTTCCATCCTGGTCAATCAAATCGGCGATGAAAGCTCCTGCATCAGAAACTTTAACCAGTAACCGCGGAACGTTATCAATCCATAACACACTACATATTCCCTGCTGGACAAAGCCCCTCATTGCCGCCTGCCTAGGGTTAGCGGCAGTGGTATATAATTCAGGGTGGCCGGAGGAATTAATAATATAACCGGCATCATCAGCCGCTTTAAACAAATCACTGATTTCCATGCCGTGTAAAACTGAAGTCAATAATAATACAAATACAATCAGGCCACAGAGGCCTGACCGTATCCGCATATATTTCTCTAACCTTATCAATACGAGCCATCCCTGCCGGTGCCTTTGCAAGCAAAACATGCATATCCATTTTTATCAAAACCGCTACCCTTGCATTGGAAACATCTTTGTCCAAAGTCCAGACTGCTTTCATTATGTTTACAACGACACACTGATGCGAATTGCCCGAAGTACATAAAAGAACCAATAGCAAGAATGGCAATAGCCACCAACATTAAATACTTTTTCATCATTATTCTCCTCGTTAAGCGAACGGTTTAAAAATCAACATTACTAAAACTTGCAGGACTTTCTTTTCTGTGTCAATTACCTCCTTCCTTTTTTAAGAAAACTTCCAGAGCTTGCCCAATAAAAAAGCACGCCCCAAATCATGAGTTCTGAGGCACCGCCAAGCGCCTGTCCACACAATCATCAGGGCGTGCAAAAAGCACAGCCCCGTTTTCGTGTGGACGCTGATAAATTTGGCGGTTTTCAGAACCCGATAACGGTAAAAATATTTAATTGTAAAACAAATCAGTTCTTAAAGGCTGTATCTCTCCCTTTTTAGTTAATGGCGCAAATGCATGAAACTCCTGATATTTAAAATAATGTGCAGAAATGAACTGTCAAATGAAAAATCATCCATGACGCATTTATTAGCGGCAATGCTTTTTCTCCAGGCACATAGAATTACTGACACAGCCATTCTATATTTAGCAATTCAAATCAAGCATGGCAATTACAGCTTTTTTGTCGGTTAAATACCCATCATGTCTACTACTGGTATCAACAACTTCAACTTGCAGTTTCTTTTCAAGATTCTTCTCTCTCAGTCGTTCTATCCGGGTGCCATATATCCTGTTTAGTCCATTTTTTGTTAAAACTTCCTGACGAATATCAATAAGGGAAATATGGTTTTTTGCCGGAACATATATCTCGACAATTAACTGGGTTCCGCCATATTCATGTATTGCATATGTGCCGCAACCACCATGAGCAAGCGGATGTTCTCTTTCAAATTTTGCCGCCTCTGGTCCGTTCAAGGCTTTTCAATAACTGTGCTCTATCCAGCGGATACTGGTATTGATGTCCTGCTCATTGCTGGAGAAACCGCGCATCCTGAATCCTGCCGATAAGGCGGGGAATATCCGCTTCTTCAAATTTTCGCAACTTACTCATGCTGCCTATTACCCCCTCCCGTGACTTTTCTCAATACCAGTTTGTTGCATCTGGTCAGCACCAGCGTATTCTTGATCTTCAATCAGCCACTCGAAATCCTCGCTTTCCATCTTTATCGTTTCAGCGATAGCCGTAGGCATCACCACCTTGACACCTGGTTTCTTATCAATATCAGAAATATATATATATTTTGATAACTGCCGTCTTTATCCAGTTCTGTTGAAAAATTACGGGGGGAAATGTCTCAAACCCTATGGCACTGTTGCGGTATTCCTGAAAGTGCCGGATTAGCGGAACCGCTGTTTCCAGAAGCGTTATTTTCCCGGAACCCGCTGTTATCTCCTCAACCATTTCCCTCCAGTAAGGCCGGATTGCCTAGTTTATGGTTACTTTCATATACTTGTCTGGAGAATGTGCTGCGGCTGACTGAACTGTTGACTGGAGGGGCGGGAAACGAAGAAGTAAGCGCTGTAATGAGCGGGGTTG
>CAIJKT010000192.1 GCA_903821255.1 uncultured Lentisphaeria bacterium
ATGGAATTGATTCCTGGCGATAGCGGCGGAAGAGGACCGGTAAAAAACAAATGCCTTGAACTGTCTGACGGCACCTGGCTGGCGCCGGCTTCAAATGAAATAGGTTCATGGCAGGCCTTTGTTGACAGAAGCGCAGACAACGGCAGTACCTGGACCCGGAGCGATTTTATCCCGGTAAATAAAACAGTCATCGGACTGAATGACCTTGGCCAAGAAGCACCACCGGGAGTGATTCAACCCGCGCTTTGGGAATCAAGCCCCGGCAATGTACATATGCTGCTCAGGAGCAACTCAGGAAAGATTTGCCGTAGTGATTCGAGTGACGGCGGACAAATCTGGAGCGCAATATATGAAACCGGGCTGCCCAGTAATAACAGCGGTATTGATCTGGCAAAACTGGCAGACGGAAAATTATTGCTGGCATTTAATCCCGTCAGCAAAAGCTGGGGGGGCCGCTGGCCGCTGACCCTGGCCGTTTCTCCGGATAACGGTGAAAGCTGGGAGAAGAGGCTGGATATCGAAACCGGACCGGACAGGGAATATTCCTATCCCGCCGTCATCGCAACCAGTGACGGCGGCGCGGCAATTACTTATACATGGGGAAGAGAAAGTATTGCTTTCGTTGAGTTAACCCAGCAGGATATCAGCAGTAAATTCAAAAATTAACAAGGAAAAGGTTTAAACTATGCAGCAGCAATTTCTAAAAAAGCCATTAACCGGCATTATTCCGCCATTGGTTACTCCGCTGGCCGACGAAAACAATCTGGATTGCCAGGGGCTTGAAAAACTGATAGAGCACGTGCTTAAAGGTGGAGTTCACGGCCTCTTTCTGCTGGGAACAACCGGTGAAGGGCCAAGTCTCAGTTTAAAATTAAAATATCAAATGGTTAAGAGATCATCGGAGATTGTGAATCGGCAGGTTCCGCTTTTAGTAGGAATAACCGATACTTCTTTCGCGGAGTCGATTAATCTGGCGGAACATGCCGCGGAATGCGGCGCGGACGCGCTGGTATTGGCCCCGCCTTATTATTTCCCCCCCGGCCAGCAGGAATTGCTGGAATACTTTGAGCATATAACACCCAAACTGCCGCTGCCCTTGTTTCTTTACAATATGCCGGCCATGACGAAGGTCAATATCGATGTTGACACTTTGCGCAAGGCATCCGAAATTGATGGAGTTATTGGATTTAAAGACAGCAGTTGCAGCATGATAAAATTTCATGAATATATTACCGCCATGAAAAATAAAACTGCATTCAGCTTACTGATCGGACCGGAAGAACTACTGGCGGAGTCGGTGTTATTTGGCGGAAGCGGCGGCATTCCCGGCGGCGCAAATATATTTCCGCAACTGTATGTGAATATTTACAATGCCGCAAAAAATAGAGACATAAAAATAATCATTGAATTGCAGAAAAAAATATTTATCCTGAGAAAGTTGTATTCGTGCGGACAATATACATCGAGCCTCATTAAAGGCATCAAGTGCGCATTAAATTGTCTGGACATCTGTAGCAGTTTTATGGCTGAACCATTTAACGCTTTCGGACAAAAACAGAGTAAAGAGATTATTAAAATATTAGCAGAACTCAAACTAATAAACTGAAACAAATAAAAAAGCGGGAAAAAACCTGAACCGGCTTTTTCCCGCATGGTATCAAATCACTAAATCAGTATCTGTAATGTTCCGGTTTGTAGGGGCCTTCGACTGGAACGCCGATGTATTCGGCTTGTTTTTTGGACAGCTTGGTCAGTTTGGCGCCGAGCTTGGCCAGATGCAGCGCGGCAACTTCTTCGTCAAGCTTCTTGGCCAGACGGTAAACGCCGATTTTACGCTTCGGATTCTTGGCGATATCGATCTGCGCCAGGGTCTGGTTGGTGAAGCTGCATGACATCACAAAGCTCGGATGGCCGGTGGCGCAGCCGAGATTGACCAGGCGGCCTTCAGCCAGCAGATAGACGGAATGGCCGTCTTTGAATTTGTAACGGGTCACCGGGCAGAAACTGCCTTTGATGACTTCCTTTTTGACGCCTGGCCAGTTTTCCAGCGCTTCGACCTGAATTTCATTATCGAAATGGCCGATGTTGCAGACGATGGCCTGATCTTTCATCTTGCTGATATGTTCAG
>CAIJKT010000193.1 GCA_903821255.1 uncultured Lentisphaeria bacterium
CAGCCGGAAATGTATCCAGCGCCCTTCTTTCCTGCTTGCCAGCACCCCGGCATTAACCAATATGGAAAGATGACGGGAGGCGGTAGCGCCGGCAATTCCAAGGAATTCCGTGATTACACACGCGCACAGTTCGTCGTACTCCAGCAACGCCGCGACTATCTTAAGCCGGTTGCCGTCCGCCAAAGCCTTGGTCACCTTTAATGTTTTATCAAAATCAGTCATATTTCAGATTTTTCCATATTTATATTTAGCTATATAACTAAATATACTGTTATGCCTTATTTTTCGCAAGTGGGCTTATTAAAAAATCGTTAATTTTACATGCGGTGCAATAAATTGTTGTGCAATTTAAATTTATTCCTCAATGAAAATTTCCGGTTCCACAATGATCTCTGACTTGATCGAATTGGCGACAAGACTATATTTCTGCGCCGCCTGAAGAGCCCGGCGTACCCGGTTTTCGATAACACTTTTGAGTTCGCCATTTGTCGCGACACGGATCACCGGATGAAAGCACAGACGGGTGAAAATTTCCGTCCGGTCGATCTCGATCAACTTGGTACCATCGGTGCGGCATTCATAGGATATCAATTTCAATTTAAACCGTTCCGTTGCCCAGATGAACATCAGCATGACACATGTATTCGCAGCGGCTACAAACGCATCCTCCGGAGTCAGAACTCCTGCATGGCCCTGCGCGTCAGGCGGAGCAGAAAACTTCATTTCCGGCCCGTTTCCCATAATGAGATGTCCCCAGTGATCGCCGGTCCAGCGGACGTTTGTGGAATATGTTGCGGTCTTGCTCATAATTTTTCCTCCTCATTCAAGAACTTTGTGTATTCGACTAAAATTACTCTTCGGTAGTTCTCCTCGTCTTCCACTGACACGGGATTATAGATTTTTACCATCTCCAGCATTTCCAGAATTACATCTGAGTCCGGCTTGCGGTTAGCATCTCGAAATTTCTTGAAGATGAGAGGCAGCGCCAAAAGTTCGACAGTCTTCTCCTTAATGACAAGTTTTGTCACAGGAATACCTGATCCGCACGAACAGGTCACCAGCTTTTCGGGCTGTTCTGCATTAGAAGCATCGGTCGCGCCAGTCGCAGTAGAATGTCCATCTTTGCCGAGAACTTTATCCACCAGTTCCGCCAGACGTTTGGCGGTCGCATCTACTGCCTTTTCCCCTGTGTCATTCAGATGCCGCCGGCCTTCGGGCTTGGACAATCCAAGTTCTTTGACGAGTTCCGTAACGACTATGCTCGCCGCAGGTTTGCCGGAGTACATTTCGGTTGCGCGTGCGGCGCACCGCAAGTCGCAGCCGTCCACGGTAATAGTTGGATGGAAGCGGGCAAAGGTACGGTCTCCTTCGCCGCCCGCAAGAAAAAGCGGCAGGCAAATAGTTACCGTATCATTGGGCCGCAACTCGTGCAACACCTTGAGCGCGGCAAGCCGCGTCACCGTCCCCTCGGCCAACTCTTCGCCCGAACAGGCGACGATTCCTGCCTTAATTCCCGGTAAATTAACCATTGCGGCCTCCTTTCGCTTTAATTTCGACAACGATTTCAGCGATTTCCTGAGCCATGACTTTTGCCAGTTGAATGCCTTGGTCGTTCAACTCGGCTATCCCCTCGGGTTTCAACTCCTTGTGACGGCGAAAAGCATCAAACACGGTCATTTCGCTTGCGACAGTACCGCCGCTCTCTTTGACCATTTTAGTGGCGCACATCTGTTTGCATCCGTCGATGGTCACAGCCGGGTTTTGAGAAACAATGTTTCGCGCTTGGTCATCACCCAGCACCAGCTTGGACAATGCAACGAGACACGTATCGCCAGGATTCAAGTTGTCGCACACCTCATAGGCGGCCTCGCGGCTTACCGTGCCGAACGGCTTTCCGATGCCGCTGCACGGTACGATAACAATCTTTTGTTTTTTACCACTCATGATCCCTTCAATTCCTTTTCCACTTCGGATTTTACTGCGGCTAAGTACGCCTGCGGATTCAGGAGTTTCGCACAATCGGCCTCCCATTCTCCGGTTTCAATCTCCGCGATCCACCCCTTCTCATATGGCTCCTGATTAACCAGTTCCGGGTTCGCATCAAGCGCAGGGTTGATTTCCATTACAGTGCCATTGACAGGAGACGGCAGCACCAGGACTGTTTTCATTGTTTCGACATCGGCAAAATCATCCCCTGTTGCGAGCTTGGTTCCGACAGGTTTTGCCGTTACGAATGTCACGTCCCCGCTATGCTGCTGAAGGTAGTCAGTGAGTCCGACCCGTACCCGGTTCTTCCCCTGCGGCTGCATCCAAAAGGCCCATACGCCTCCTTCGCTGTAATAGCGGTCGGTCGGTATGCGAAACGTGAACTTGTCTAATGTAATCTTCAGATCGTTTGGCATAGTATTCTCCTGCCTTATGATAACATTTTTTTAATTTCATCCAATGATGGCACGCGCCCCGCGACTTTCACCACTCCGTCCACTACCAGGGCAGGCGTCATTAACACTCCGAAGGTTATGATTTTCTGGATGTCTGTAATTTTTTCCAGGCGGTATTCCAGACCCATAGCCTTGGCCGCCTGCTCAGTTGTCTCTGCCAATGCGGCACACTTGGGACAACCTGCTCCGAGAATTTGCAAAGTTTTCACAACTCCTCCTTTCCACCTGTTCGGTGGTTTTTGTTTTAACTGACGGAACCTTTTTATCGGTTAGCGTCTCTAAATATGTTATTATATTCTGCCATAATTCGTTTCATCTTCTTATTCCGACATTATTTGTATTAATATGTCTTTAGGCAAAGCAAGCCCTGCCGCAACTTGCATTGCCTTGAAAAGCCCGACAGGGACGGCGCAACCGGCACAGCATCCTTTGAGCGTTGCGCGTGTCCTTGATAGGATCACGCTTTCGCCTGACGGATTGATTTCCTCAAACGCATCAATGGGACCGGCTTCCTTGATTGCCCTGGCAAGAGCCTGGATTTTCTCGCACGGAGATTCAATCGCAAGCTCAACAAGCTGTCCATCCTCACATTTGGCCTCCGCATTTGTTATGAATCCACAGATACCGGCATTGACAGAAACTTTAGCGTTCATATAAACCTCTACTTTTTTAATTTTTCGCAAATATACCGAATCCCGGATATTCTACCTTTGAACTTTTTTGTTCCTGATCTCTTCGTTCAGAGCCTGGCTGATCTTCAACAGCCCGTCTTCCATTTCAAAAGCATGGTCAAATACATCCAGAGCTCGATGATCGTGAGTAACAACAATTACTCCGGTGTTTTGTTCATGCGCAACATTGCGGAACAATTCCATCACTTGACGACCGCGGACGCTGTCCAGTGCGGCAGTGGGTTCGTCGGCCAACAGCAGACTCGGCCGATTAACCAGCGCCCGTGCGATTGCAACCCGCTGTTGTTGTCCGCCTGAAAGCTTGGATGGCAAGTGGTTTGCTCTGTCAGCAACACCAAGGTATTCAAGCAACTCCATGGTCCGTTTTCTAGCCTCGCGAGGAGAGGCGTCGTTGATTTCCATCGCCAGTTGCACGTTTTCCACCGCCGTCAGAAATGGAATCAGGTTGGCTTTTTGAAAAATAAATCCCAAATGTTTACGGCGAAAAACACGGGCATCCACCAGCAGACGACCGTCAAAGACAACTTTCCCTTCAATCACGATGCGTCCGGCATCCGGCGGGCGGATCAATCCCAATGCGGTCAGCAGCGTCGATTTTCCGGCTCCGCTGGGTCCCAGTAAGGCCGCAACCTCGCCGCGAGCAATGCTCAAACCCACGTTCCGGAGTGCAATTACTTCAGTATTGCCGCTGCCGTATATCTTGGTCAGTCCGGATGCTTCGACCACTAAATCCTGATTATTTCTCATGATAACACCTCGCCCGGATCAACCCGGAGAGCCTTGCCGATACCCAGCAGGCTGGACAACACGGAGATTGCCAGGACTATCACCGCCAGTTGCACCAAGTCGTCCGGCATAATCACCACCCGGCGCGGAAAATGGGGAAAAAGCCACTGACCGATAAAATAAGCGATACCAAAGCCAAGACCGCCCAGCAGTAACGCCTGTTGCAGAATCAGCCCAAGAATCACCCGGTTTCTCGCGCCCATCAGTTTAAGCATGGCAATGTCATGAATTTTATCCAGCGTCAAAGTATAAAGAATCAAGGCCATGATTACAGCCGACACAATAATGAGCAGGACTCGAAAAAGCCCCAGTTGGCGGCGGGCTTTGTCAACCATGCCGCGCAATAGTAATTGCCGCTGGCCGTCATGACTGTAAACGGAGACATCCGGCCAGGCGGAGATTTTTGCAGCAACGGCCATCGGATCATAGCCGGGGATGACATTCACCAGTATGGCGCTCACCATTGAAGCACCGAGCGCTGGAATTCCGGCTGAACTACCGGCGGCGCGTTCGGCCATTTGCGGATTGGTGCTGCCCATGTCAATCGCTTGCAGCCGGTTGACGCGAGCGGTCCGCTCATTGCGGATGGCTTCTCCTGATAAATCAAACTGTACAGACTGGGCATCGGTACGGGTCAGAAAAGCCATTGAATCTCCTGAAGACGAACTCATACGATGGGTCAGCCCGACTACCGTATAGATATTCTTTCCCAGCGGAATCCTGTCGCCCGGCGTCAAGCCGGATGATTTGTCAACCACCATTTCATAATGGGCTTGTCCCAAACCTCTGCCAGCAATGAGCGGCAGCCATTGTCCGCGATCCGCAGGCCATGATAGTCCTTGAATGGTTAGCCGTAATGGCTTTCCACGGTATTCCCGCTGAATAGTGTGTGAAATGAAACTGTTGGCGCACAGGACACCGGGAACGGATAAAACCCTGTCTTCCACATTGCGCGGCAACCGGGAAAGCTCTGCGAATGGACCACGAGTTCCCTTCTGCACCACCCATAGATCGGCATTCACGCGATCCACCAGCAGCGTAGCTTCCTCCACCAATCCCCGGTAGATCCCGCCCATGCCCATAACCAGCGTCAACAGCAAACCAATACCAAAGGTCGTTAATACGAACCGGCCTAAGTTATGCTTGATGTCTTTGACCGCCAGATTCATAGCTTATCGTACCTTATAGCGCGACCGTCACTCGGCAGATCGGCATCCGCCAATGCGCCTATTACAATTTTACCTGGAAGCAGACCTTCAGTCACTTCCACATTTTCTTTACCTCGCAAACCCAGAGAAATTTTTTGCCACTTGGCCTTGCCATTATTATCTATCAGAACCCCCGACTGTCCATCCCGCCAAATGACGAACCGCTGCGGAACGAATAGCGTGTTGTTGCGGCGACCGGTTTCGATATAGACCTCGGCCCGCTGCCCGACAGCCCATTTTTCCGGTAATTGCAATAAATCAACATCCACTAAAAACTCCCGTGTTTCGCGATCCGTCTCCGCTCCAAGACGCGCAACCTTGCCTTGAATGACTGTATCGGGGCTGGAGCGGAAAACAATCCGTGCGGGTTGTCCCGACGCCAGTTGTCCCATGGCCGTTTCATCCACCCAGGCGGAAATCCAGAGTTGACCGGTGGAAATTACTTCAAGAATCGAACTCCCAGGCACCACTACAGCACCCGGATCGCGATTGCGGCGAACAACAAGTCCGTCAAACGGGGCGCAAAGACTGGTATCTTTCAGCCGTTCCTGGTAAAAACGCAAAGAGGCTTCTGACTTTTCCACAGTTCTTTGCGCTTCTATTCTGGCAAGTTGCGCTCTTCGGATATTCGCTTCGGCGACATCATTTGATTCAACGGCGCTTTCCAGCTCTTTCTGCGCCACGACCTGGTTTTTACGCAAACTGGAAACTCGCTCCAGATTGGCTTTTTCTCTAACCACCGTAGCTTTGGCGCTTTCAATCTCTGCGCCTATACGCTCAACAGTTGCCTGGGCCGCAGCCAAGTCGGCTTTGGCGACCTCCACCTGCTGCCGCCAGTCCCCATCGTCTAATCTAGCCAGCAGTTGCCCCTTGACAATCCGGGCATTCTGATCGGTAAGCACGTCCACCAGCAAACCGGAAATTTTCGGACTGATATCTGCGCGTATCCTGGCCTCCAGCGTTCCGGTGCCCATAACTTCATTGACTACTGTTCCTGTGATAATTTTATACGCTTGAACTTTTACCGGAGCCAGACGAAACCAGTAAAACGCTCCGCCAATAATTATTAGCAAAACAAGAATCTTTACAATCAATTTTATTTTCATTCTGGTCGTCATAATCACTTCCCATATTAAAAACATTAAATCCCGGTATCTACTGACCGACTAAAAACTCACGCCGTAAATGTGAGTCAGACAATAATAGATTCCGGCAAGAATAAACAATACTCCGGCGGTGGAGCGGAACCAGAGTTCGAGTCTGGTCAGACAGTGAAACGCTTTGCCGAGATATTCGCCGCCGAACGCAATCAGAAAAGCAAACAAAATAACCGGCAGCGCGGTTCCGCATCCGTATATCAGCGGCAGTATAAAGTAATCGTTGCTTTTCACGGCCAGCGGAATCAACGCTCCGAAAAACAACCCGGCGGATACCGGACAGAACGAAAGCGCGAAAATAACGCCTACCGGCAAGGCAAACCATACTCCGCTTTTTTCGGCTTGCTTATGCATTTTGTGATGCAGCCGGTCAAATGACAGGCTGGCTCCGATCATGTTCAGCAATACCATGCCAAGCAGAATCAGGCATGGCCCAAGTATCTCGTTAAGGTATTTTTGCAGGAAGCGTGAAACCTCGCCGGTCGCCAGCAATCCAGCGGTTATGCACACGCCAAGCAATACATAAGTAAAAGTACGTCCCAGAGTATACAGAAAACCGGCGGCAAGCACCCCTTTGTAATTGCCGCTCTGCCGCCCGATGAAAGATATCGCCGCGATGTTTGTCGCCAGCGGACAGGGACTGATCGCGGTCAGTATCCCCAGCCACAGCGCGGAAGCTAATATGTACCAGGTCATTTTGCGCCTCCGGAAATTAACAGTTTATCAATTGCGGAACTGATATAAGCGTTAAATTCATCAGGTTTGTCCAGTAGTTCCCATACTTTGTCCAGTCGCTCAAAAACAGTTGTCCTGCCATCTTTTGTCCTTGCGACAACTACGCAACTGGAAATTACATCAAACTGTCTGGCTATCGGTTCGTTCTTCTGGAAATCCACTTCTGCAAACACGATGGAGCCGTTCTGCATCTGTTTTTTGTATTTTGATTCCAGAAGCTGCCTGGTCATTTTTTCAATGGTATTACAGGTAACACAGC
>CAIJKT010000194.1 GCA_903821255.1 uncultured Lentisphaeria bacterium
CTGTATAAACTTTTCAAGACAGGTTATGATGTTAAAGATCATGTGCTTTTCGGCACTGATGGTTTTACTAACACTTTTGACCCTAAACAGATCAGAACTATGATCATTACTGACAGAAGAACCATGAATGAACTTGACTTGCCGCAGGCAACAATTGATGGTGTTTTTTTTAATAACTTTAAAAGATTTGTCGGGATTGCCTGAGCGCAATCCGGTATAATCAAAACTGTGGATGATTATTGATTTATGAATTTTCTTATGCATCTTTTTCTGGCTGAAGATAATGATGATTCGCGGATTGGCAACTATCTCGGCGATTTTGTCAAAGGCACTGAAGCCAGCATAAATGAACGTTTTCCCGGCAAAATTGCTGAAGGCATTATCAATCACCGCCGGGTTGATCAGTTCACCGATGCGCATCCGGCGGTCATCAGCTCGATTGCGCTGATGAAACCGTTTTCCGGCAAGTTCGCGGCGATTGTGGTTGATATTCTGATGGACTACTATCTGATTAAACACTGGAATAAATACACTTCCGAAGATTTTCAAAGGTTTGTCGCCAAATGCTATGCATCATTGCATAAGATAGTTGAAGGGGAGCAGTATCCGGAACGCTGCCGGCATTTTACCGGCAAACTGATTGAGCGGGATGCATTCAATGTTTACAGCACTATTGAAGGCATTCATGAGGTGCTGTGCGGAATGAACCGCCATCTGAAGCGCCCTTCGCCGCTGCCGGACGCCAAGCCGCATATTTTAGCCAATTACCCCACCCTGGAGCAAAATTTCCTGTTATTCATGCCAGACATACTGGCCTTTGAAAATGAAAAATAACCTTTTGAACTTCAATTGATTTTTGGTCTCATTCCTACGTCATTTATAAAAAAATGCACTTTTTTTTGCGGACCTATTGACATTTAACTAGACAATACAGTATAGTCATTATTAGTGGATCAAATTAAGGGGCATATAATGCGGCAACCGGTCAAAAGAATGAAATTGTACGAGGCGATGAAGCAGGATATCGCCAAAGGGGTTTATTATCCCGGCTCATTTCTGCCGAATGAACTGGAACTGGTGAAGAAATATGGACACGCCCGCGATACGGTGCGCCTGGCGCTGGCCCTGCTCGAAGACGAGAAAATAATCGAACTGAAGAAAAACAAAGGACGCCAGGTATGTCCGGTCAATGTCGAAAAGGCAAAAGTTCCGCTGACTTTTTTATTGCCGTGCCCTGATTTTTTAAGCGAGGCATTTCCAGATGTGGCAGTGCAGGATACCCGCCAGATATTCAAAGGTGTTTCCCATATTGCGTTTGAGTATGATTATCGCGTGGAAACCGTGCCGGTGTCGCCGACCAATAACCAACACGATATCGACTGGCGAAAGCTGGATTTTGTCAATGCGGATAGCCTGGTAGTATTAGTCGGCGATTGGTATCGTGACCTGTTTCCGCTGCTGCTGGAACGCGGTTGCCGGAAGGTGTTTGTCTATTCACATCTTGCTCACCGGAAAGATGACGAGGATTTTTTAAATAACAGTTTTCGTATTACCATTAACGCTTTCGGCGCGGCGGAAGCGGCGGTTGAGTATTTGTTCCGGCAAGGTTGCCGGAGGACAGCGCTGTTTCATTATAACATATCAGAGCCGGAACATCCGGTTATGGGCGGTTACTTTTCCGGGTTAAGAAAATGCGGACTGAAGTTTGCCGCCTGGCATGAGCTTCCGGAAGAGCATCTGAAACTGCAAGACGTTAAAAACCGGTTGAAGGATTTTTATAAAAAATCCGGTGGTTTTGACAGCCTGCTCATAAGCCCAAGAATGGCTATTGATTTACATCTGCGCAATTTATACCAGGAGCTCGGTTTGACGGAAGATATCAAAATAATAGTTTCTAATGATGTTGCCAATAACCAATGGGTAGTGCCGCCGCTGACAAGTATGGTATTCCCATACGAGGACATTGGACGGATTGCGGCGCGGCATCTGCTGTCCCCGGAATTTGCGCCAGGAGAGCAGTTGGTTAGCGCCCGGCTTATTGAGCGCGGCTCGACTTCAGTATTTTCGAAAAAAAAGGAATTTGTTTCAATATAAACCCAAAACAGCAAGAGGAGAATAAAAATCATGAGAAGCCGGGAAAATAATTTTACACTCATTGAATTGCTCATTGTCATAGCTATCATAACAATATTGGTTGCTATGCTGCTGCCGGCTTTGAATAAAGCAAGAGAAAAAGCCAAACAGGCGATATGCAGAAGCAACCTGAAACAGGATGGATTGGCATTGTTCTCTTATGCGAATGATTACAATTCTTATCTTCCTGTCACCACTGATTCGGCATGTTCGCAGCTTGACTTTGTGAATGCGTTGCCGGAAAATTCATCGAATGCCGCCGTAGTTGGTCCGGGAGAAGTACTTTGGCAATATTTGGGGAAAAATGGCCGGCCGCTTTTTTGTCCTTCAAATCCAAGCAGAGGGTATGATATATACAAGAGCTATTTCAATTATGCGGGGCATATCAGGGGTGCCGGCACGGATACGTTATGGACAGGTTATGCATATTGCGGGCGTAATCAGGATCCGCATTTGAAAAAAGCCGATGGAACTTTGTATCCTTTTTTGCCATACATAAGAAAACAGACATCGGCAGACGTGCTGATGGCTGATTTTACAAGGAGCTTTGTTGCAAATGCAAATGCAGCAGACGCAAAATACCTGGTATCTGGAGAATATTGGGATTTTGCTAATAATTCACACATCACAAACAGCATTTACCCTGTCGGCGGTAATGTGCTATACTATGACGGTCATGCAACATGGATTCCATTCTCTAACATGAGCAGAAGAGTTCGTGCATATTATGAGAACTATTCTTACTGGTGGTAATGATTCAAAAAATGAGCAACTTTGCCGCTGCGCGTACACAAACATCAACCGCCAGTCGATTAACTGGTAAAAGATAAGAGGGAATATGCTGCTGAAAAAAACAAAATATCTGATAGTACTTCTTTTAATAATAACTTCAATTGGCGCTTATGCGGAAAGGCCAGGCTGGCCGATTGATATGAAAGATGATATTTTTTCATCTCCGTTATTAGCTGACATTAACGGAGACGGAAAATTGGAAATAATTGTCTGCAGTTCCGGTTCCAGAGCTGCCGATAAAAATGGTTCTGTGCATATGTGGGATTGTGACGGCAAGCCCATGCCGGGGTGGCCCCGTAAAGTGGAAGGCCGGATTATGGGCAGTTCCCCCGCCGGCGGGAAAACCGGCGCGAAATATCAAATCATAGTATGCACTGAAAAAGGTTTAATATATGCATGGCATCAGGATGGAACGCCTGTCAAGGGCTGGCCTGTTTCATTACCCGGGGGAATTACATCCACTCCCATACTTAAAGATCTGGACAGCGACGGTCAGTCTGAAATTATTGCCGGTTGTCTTGATGGCAAAGTTTACATTATAAAGGATTCCGGACATCCTCTGGCCGGCTGGCCGCGTGATACCGGAAGTCCTGTTACAGGAATAGCCGCGGCAGATATTGATGGCGACGGCAGTCCGGAGATAATTGCCTGCGGCAAAAATAATAGAGTTCATATATGGAATAAACAGGGGCAGCTTCTGGCCGGCTGGCCCCGGGAAAACTTGAGTTACACGTCTCCTGCTATCGGGAAAATTGATCCCCGGAGTAAAGGTTTGGAAATGGTTTTTACAGGAGAAAAACAGATAAATATTTTGCATTGTGACGGGACTTCCATGGCGGGCTGGCCTAAAGAAATTCCGCATCCCGGACCTCCGGCGCTTGGAGATATAGATAACGACGGAAGTTTGGAAATAATTGCAAGTTCAAATCCGAAAAAGCAGCGGAGTTCTGTATATGCATGGCACATGGATGGCGCTTTAGTCAAGGGCTGGCCGGTCGAGCCGGGAGGGGCGGCAGGATATGCGATTGCAGATATTCCGGTACTTTATGATTTGGATGGCGACGGTACGCTTGAAGTCATTGTCCCCCATACCTGTTATTCTATTCATGCATGGCATTTTGATGGTACCCGCGTAAAAAATTTCCCAATTCGGGATATCGGCATGCAATATTACAGTCCTTCAATTGCCGATTTGGATGATAATGGCCGCCTGGAACTTGTATTCGGCGGTGTCAGCAGCGTATTGAAGGTACACGTGTTCCAGCTTCCATTTGCTTATCGCTAAAGGGATGATATTAAAATTTTGAAAAATAAAAAAGGAAATGATATGGATAACAGCATCAGATTGAAGATTGTGGCAGATGGATTTAAAATATTTTTTGTTTATTTAACGCTTATATGTTTGTTATCATCTACGAGCATCTGCTATGGACTGACAAGGAAATATGAACCGGAAAAGACAGATGATGAACGAGGATATTTCATTTATGCCAAACCGAAATTTGAACTGATTAGTCCTTCATATTTTCCATGTCCGCAGGAGATTATCAAAAAGAAGCTATCTCTTTGCGCTTCATTAAACGAATATGCGCCGGCCACTTTTCATATTTATGCGCTTAAAGAACTTAAAGATGCGAAGATTTCTGTTACAGATTTAAAGTCGGGAGAGAAGATAATTCCCGGCAGCGAAATTGATTTGCGGATTGTCAAGTGCTGGAAGCAGCGGGATATTATAGATGCAAAGAAGGCGGTGGTGATACCGGAACTTCTTGTGAAGGATGATCGGATAGAGCTGAAAGGATATTTATCTTCCATGCCTCTGACCTCCTATGCTGTTGCCGATATTCCTGTAAATACTTCCAAACAGATATGGATTACGGTAAAAACCTCAGATTCCACATTGCCCGGGAATTATACCGGTTATGTCATAATCAAACCTGCAAACGGCCCGGAGACTCAATTGGAATTGAGTCTCGAAGTGATGCCGATAAAACTTCTTCCGCCTAGTAAGTCATATGCGATTTATTATACGGGGTCATCTTTCGGACTGCCCTGGTATGTTCCTAAAATATATCCGGATATAAAGACCTGGGAGGCGCAATGCCGCAAGGATTTGGCGGATATCAGGGAGCATGGTTTTCAAAGTGTTACAACCTTCGCTCCAATATCCGGTTCCGGCAGGAGCGGGAAATTAGTTCTCGACCTTGCCAATCTTGAAAAATCCCTGCAATTTCATAAAGAAGCCGGTCTTACCGGGTTCACTACTTATCTACAGATGTATTCTATGATTGACGGGAAAACTCTGCGCTACCAGGATTATTGCAAAACTGAAGAAGAAAGAAAATTATTCTATTATACTATGGAAAAAGTGGTAGTGGAAACTGAAGCGCTTATCAAGAAAAGGTTTGATGGGGTTATCAAGCTATTTTATTATGGCATTGATGAGGCCAGTCGCGATCCGCAAAAAAGTCCATACAAGAATTTGGCGCCGGATTATGCCGTCGGCGTATGTAAAAAAATATTTGAAGCCATTCGCCGTGGAGGCGGGCTTACTACCGCGGCGGCATATCGTTCGATTGCATATGGCGGTTTTGACGTCTTGGGCCCTCTAAATGATCTTCCTGTCTATAACTATGGCTCTGTTTATCCTGGCGTTTCTCCTGAAGAGATTAGAAAAGAGGCGGAAAGTAAAAAAGGCGCTTGCTCCTACTGGCAGTGCTGGGAGGAAAATCCCAGGCAAAACCGGTTATTGTCCGGATTTATGCTTTGGAAATCCGGTTTTACGGGAATAATGCCGTATTGCGCATGGTTTGCATCAGGATCCGGCAATGATCCTTATGACGAGTTCAGCGGCAAGCTGGCGGAAAAAAATATGTACTGCGCCTATCCGTCATTGCAGGGACCGATTCCCACGCTTCAATGGGAAGCGCTCAGAGAGGGAATTAATGATGTCAGATACTTAACAACCCTTTCCGAATTGATTAAACAGGAAAAAAATCCTCAAAAAGCTCAAAAGGCCCAGGATGTGATTGATAAAATATTAAACCGGATAACCCTTAACATCAGTGAGGCGTTGTTTGATATTTCTGAAAATGATTTGTGTGAGTTTCGCATGCAAATAGCCCGGGCTATTATGGAACTCTCAGAAAGTAAAAAAAAAATATTAGAAGTCCGGAAAATAGATAGATCGCTCACGCTTGGCAGTTGGATAAAAGCTATTGAGCCTCAAGAGTTAAGGCTGCCGCTTTCGGAAACAGGCAAAACAATTGAGAACAAAACGGCAGTTTATATGTTTTATGATGATGTCCACCTGTATTTAGTTTTTGATTGTGAAGATTCAGAGGTGGAAAAGTTAATCTCTGGCGCAATGAAAAAACGAGACGGAGAATGGGGTGATGACGGGATAGAAATCTTTCTTGATCCGGGATTAACGGGAAAATCGTATTACCATTTTCTGGTTAATGCAAAAGGATTTCTGTCTGACAATTACTACTCATCCGCGCAAAATAGAAATATTGACTGGGACAGCAATGCTGAAGTAAAATCACGCGTGGAGAAAAAAGGCTGGATAACAGAGGTTAAAATACCCTGGGCGAATATTGCTGCCGATACTGTTCTTCCTGCTTTATGGGGAGTAAATCTGGGGAGATGGGAACCAAAGAAAAATATAGTTCAGACATGGGCATCATTGAGCAATCGCAACTTTCATCAGCCGGAACAATTCAAGAAGGTGCAATTTAAACTTGATCCCGCAGGCTATTGTTGCCAAATTGTTAATTTCAGCTTTGGGGCCATGGCTCTAGCAGCCTGTCGGACTTTTTTTTCAAAGGCCATATAGCATGAAAATTGTGTAGTGATATATTACGATCAAAAAGGATTTACGATGGGAGCGAAGTTTGTGAATGTGGACCGGGAC
>CAIJKT010000195.1 GCA_903821255.1 uncultured Lentisphaeria bacterium
GAATTGTTTGAGAAAACCGAAAAGCATAATGCTCAACGGCACTCCAAACTCTCGGTGTCCAAAGTGGCGGAGTGGCTGTCAAAAATGGGGGAAATTGAAAGACGTTGTGCTCAACGATACTCCAAAATCTCGGAATAGACTGTCCTAAATGGTTCTGGTGTAGTGCCGTCCGTGCCGGACGGGGCTGTCCAAAATGGAGGGGCTCCGTCATAACCGGGATCGGAAAACGGTTGCCACAGAGAGCAACCCTCCAAGTCTGTTGTCCAAAATGTTGTTTGAAAATCATATCAAAACCGGAAAGCGTTGTGCTCAACGATACTCCGAAGTCTCGGAATAGACTGTCCGAAATGGTTCTGGTGTAGTGCCGTCCGTATCGGACGGTCCTGCACAGACAGTGTCCAGAATGTCCAAAATGTTTGAGAAGACGGATACCAGTTGTGCGGAACGATCATCCAAAGTGTCGGAGTCGGGCAAGAGAGAAGTCACAGAAATGGTAAGGAAACACGAAACTGGAAGGCATAGAATAATCATCGGGATGAAACGTTTTCCGCCAGCGGGGAATGCAATATTATATGAACACCCCGGCGGGGGCGAAGCCGCCGCCTGAAGTGCTGCTTTAGTTTTCGCAACTGCGGGTTATTCTTTGTCGTCGTCCTGATCCTGGTCCAGATCCAGGGTGATCTGTCTGGCGCAGACGCCTTTGATCAGGTTCAATTTACGGGTCAGTTCGTTGCGTTTGTCATCATCGCCGACCAGTTCGCAGAAAATGAGGCCTTTTTCGGAACAGTCCGTAAGTACGCCGTCATGGATGCCCAGACGAATTTTGATGAGACAGCCCCAGGCGGTAAGGGTTTTCTGAACGTCAACAGCGGCGGCTTTGCGGTTACCGACGAGAATTAAAAGTGCATGTCTGGCCATTTTCATTTCCTCCGTTTGGTTTATGATAAAAGTACTCTCGAAATCTTAAAAAGCAAGTGATTTCTGACCGGTGAAAATAAAGCCGCTGGACTGATGGTTGTTCATCGTATGATGAATGACCGGCTTGAAAACCAGTTCGGCAAACGGCGAGAGCAACTGCCGGATATATGCTTCGTCGTGGTGACGCAGCACTGCGCCTTCATCCAGTTCAAAGACCCCGTAACAATGATATTTTGGCTCGAAACGGCGATAGCGTTCCCGGTTCCGGTCATCGGTGTTCAGCAGAAAATCTCCGGCATAGATGACGCCGCCTGGTTTCAAGACGCGAAAAATTTCGGCAATAAGTTTCTTCTGGTCGGCGTCATCGGTAATTGAAGTCAGCACCGCGATCAGCAGCGCCGCGTCAAAATGATTGTCAGGGAACGGGATGGCCAGGCCGCTGCTTTGCACTAAAACGGCGCCTGGCAGCGCCTGCCGGGCCAGCTCCAGCATGCTGGCCGAGATATCAGTGCCGTAAAGCGCAGTATAACCGGCGGCGGCAAGTTCCAGCAGGGTGCGGCCGTAACCGCAGCCGACGTCGAGAATGGCGGAATCAGGGTTCAGGAAACCGGCGAGAAGTTCCGGATAAAATTTGACGGTAAATTCTTTTTTACCGGCGACCTTGTCCCAGTAAGCTTCCTGCAAGATCACATCCTTTCCAGCCAGGCGGCGACGGAGGCGTCGGTGGGCATGCGCCAGTCGCCGCGCGGAGAAAGGCTGATCGTACCGACTTTCGGGCCGTCCGGAATACAGGAGCGTTTGAACTGCTGGCTAAAAAAGCGCTTGAAGAAAAGTTTCAGGATTTTGACGATGGTTTCGCTGGAATAAACCCCGGCGAACGCTTTTTCGGCCAGAAATTTTATTTTATCCGGCGGCGCACCGTATTTGACGCAATGGTACAGGAAGAAATCATGCAGCTCGTAAGGGCCGATGAGTTCTTCGGTAAGCTGATTGACGGCCGCGTTTTTGGCGTTCGGCAGCAGTTCCGGGCTGACCGGGGTGTCAATGATGTCTTCAAGCACGGTGCGCAGTTTTTCGCCGGAACTGTCGGCCACCCAGTGAATCAGGTAGCGGATCAGGGTTTTCGGCACCGAGCAGTTGACCGCGTACATGGACATGTGATCGCCGCAGTAGGTGGACCAGCCGAGCGCAATTTCCGACAGGTCGCCGGTGCCGATGACCAGACCGCGTTCACGGTTGGCAATGTCCATCAATATCTGGGTGCGTTCTCGGGCCTGCACATTTTCGTAAGTCACATCGTGGACTTCCGGGTCATGTCCGATATCCTTGAAATGTTGCAGGCAGGCGGCTTTGATGCTGATTTCACGCAGATCGGCCCCGATCAGTTTGCACATTTTTACGGCGTTGTTGTAAGTCCGGTCAGTGGTGCCGAAGCCGGGCATGGTAATGGCGATAATATCGGAGGCCGGTTTTTTGAGCAGTTTGAAAGTTTCCGCGCAAACCAGCAGCGCCAGCGTGGAATCCAGCCCGCCGGAAATGCCCAGCACGGCTTTTTGCGAACCGGTATGCTCGAAGCGTTTCGCCAGGCCGGCCGCCTGGATATTGAAGATTTCGCGGCAGCGGCTGTCGCGGACGGTCCGGTCCTGCGGAACGAACGGATGCTGCGGGACATTAGCATATTTCAGGTCTGCGGCAGTATTGGCTTTTTCCATCCTGACATAGCGGAACTGAGTGTTTTCCGGGAGTTCCGCATCCGCAAACGAGCTTTCGCTGATCCGGGTGTTAAGCAGCCTGGCGCAATCAACATCGGCATAAATCAGCGAGCCGTTGCGGCCAAAACGTTCATTTTCGGCGACGGTCCGGCCGTTTTCGGCGATAATCGCATGTCCGCCGAACACCAGGTCGGTGGTGGATTCATGCACTCCGGCGGAGGCATAGGCATAGGCGCAGATGCAGCGTGCGCTCTGCTGTTCGACCAGTTGTTTGCGGTATTCGGATTTTGAAACCAGTTCATTGCTGGCGGAAAGGTTGAAAATCACCGTCGCTCCGGCAATGGAGAGATGTGAACTCGGCGGAATCACCGTCCACATGTCTTCGCAGATTTCGATGCCGAACTTGAAAGCCCGGCCGGATTCAAAGACAAGGTCGGCGCCGAACGGAACGCTGTAGTCAAGCCCCGGAACGGAAACTTCCAGATTGCGGATATTCCTGCCGGATTTAAACCAGCGCTTCTCATAAAATTCACGGTAATTCGGATTGAATATTTTCGGCACAATACCCTTGACGGTGCCGTGCTGCAAAACAAAGGCGCAGTTATATACGGCGTTGCGAAACATGAACGGCGCGCCAACGATGATGATGATATTCTTTTTCGCCGCGACGCCGGCTATCGCGACAACTGCCTCGAGCGATTTATCCAGCAGCAGCGGCTGGTGAAAAAGGTCGGCGCAGGTGTAGCCGGAAACCGCCAGTTCAGGGAATACCACCGCCGCGGCATGATGCCGTTCCGCAGCCAGTGCGGCTTCGATGATCTTTTCGCTGTTGAACGCAGGATCGGCCACCCTCAATTCTGGAGACGCCGCCGCCAGCCGGTAAAATCCGAACATTTTGCACCTTCTTTATACTTGGTTTGGCTATTACAGTAACATTGTTTTGTGTTTTATGCCAGTTTTATCGAATTTTTTCAGGTTTTGTCAAAAAATAATTTGTGTTGCCGTAAAAGCGGATTAGACTTTTGTTCTGTAAGTAAAAGGATTATGGAAACTGAAATCATGAGCAAAAAAATACTGCTGGCCTATCCGCGCGGGTTCTGCGCCGGAGTCCGCCGGGCGCTGGATACCGTGGATAAAGTCCTGGCCGTCTCCGGCGGGCCAGTTTATGTTTTTCACGAAATCGTGCATAATGATTATATCGTGAAAAATCTGCGGGACCGGGGCGTGATCTTTGTTGAATCAATCGACGCGGTGCCGCCGGGCGCGACACTGATCTTCAGCGCGCACGGCGTTTCCCGGCAGCTTGAAGCGACCGCCGCCGCCAACGGCATCAAAGTAATTGACGCAACCTGTCCGCTGTTCAGGCGGATTCACCGCAAGGCCGGCGGCTTCCAGGCCAAGGGGCGGATGATCATCCTGATCGGCCACAAGGGGCATCCGGAAATCATCGGCACGCTGGGACAGATTGAAAGCGGAGCGTTCGTCGTCGAGACCGTTGCCGATGTCGCCGCGCTGCCGGAGCCGGCAGACGGCTGCCGGGCGGCTTACCTTACGCAGACGACCTTGAGCATTGATGAAACCCGCGATATTGTTGCCGCGCTGGAGCGGCGTTTCCCCGGCATTGAAGGCGGCGGAGACATCTGTTATGCCACGCAGAACCGCCAGAATGCGATCAAGGCGCTGTGTCCGGAATGCGACCTGATACTTATCATCGGCTCGAAGAACAGTTCCAATTCCAACCGTCTGCGCGAACTGGCGGAACGCCGCGGCTGCCGCGCGGTTTTAATCGACGGCGCGGCCGATCTAAAGTCATTTGATTTTACCGGCACCGGCAACATTGGCATTTCCGCAGGAGCCTCGGCCCCGGAATGTCTCGTCGCCGAAGTGACGGATTTCCTGCATACCCGCGGCTGGTCAGCCCCAAAAGAAGTCCGCTTCACCGAAGAAAACGTAAAATTCCCGCTGCCGGATGTAAAAATCTAGTTAGCTCTACGCTTTGATTTTGAATTTCCGCTGCAAGTCTTCGCGCAGCTTGATTATCGCGGATTCTTTGGCTTTGGCCTCGACGTCAAGAGTGAAACTCATGCCGGCCCAGCATTCCGGGAAATCATTGATGTCGATATAATCAGCATGTGAACGGGGAGTTTTGGACTGCCATCCGCCTTTTGGGGAAGAGATGTGGAAATGCGGTTCGCGACCGAGACTGCGCCATAAGCCGGCACAAATTTCCGTCGCCTGCGGCACGGACATGCCGTCGGGATTGCAGCGGTGATGGTGAACGTCGTAGACCAGCGGAATGCCGAGTTTCAGACAAATAGGATAAAGGTCTTCCACCGTATAGGAGATATCATCGTTTTCCAGCGTCAGATGGCGTCTGACGGAGTCGGGCAGTTCCGGAAATCTGGAGGCGAAACGCTTAAGCGTTTCTGTTTTATTGCCGTAAGCGCCGCCCATGTGGATATTTACATTCTCCGCGCCGGTCAAGTCGGCGACCATACATTGATATTCCAGTTCGCGCAGCGAATTTTCAAACACCTGTTCATTGGGCGACGATAGAATATTGAACTGGTCGGGATGAAAACTCAGCCGGATATCATGTTCCTCATGGAACTCCCGGATGCGCGCGAAATTGTTTAAAATAGTATCGGCATCCATTAGCTCTTCGAGTTTGTATCCGGCTTGAGGATGGGTAAAAAGCGGCAGGATTTGCGAGTTTATCCGGAATGCGCCGATGCTCAGCGACTCCACGGTCAGCAGCGCTTTTTCAAGTTCAAATGAATTATACAGGCAGATGGACGACAGTTTACGGCGGCGTTCAGCCTCCGGCAGTTTGACC
>CAIJKT010000196.1 GCA_903821255.1 uncultured Lentisphaeria bacterium
ATTCCTCTCCCGGGTACCAGTTCTTTAGCTGCAAGTCAATTCTCACAATCAACGGCGGCATGGCGGTCAGCCGTGACTAACCGCCATATCCATTTTCATATTGCAACAGCCGTCAGCTCAGCGAGGCTATCAGTTCATTGACGCGAACCAGTTTTTGCTTCAATTCATCGCAATGCGCCTGGGCTTCGCGGACTACATTTTCCGGGGCTTTGTCAACGAAACTCCTGTTACTGAGTTTCCCCTCGGAACCTTTAATCCAGCCTTCAATCTGCTTTTTCTGTTCATTAAGCTTCTTGAGCTCGGCTTCGACGTCTATCAGTCCCTTAAGCGGCAGATAAATCATGCCGGTATTGGACATTTGCGACGGCGCGGCGCCATCGGCGGCGTTGTAATCTTCCTGCGAAACGATCACTTCGTCGGCGTTCAGCAGGAATTTAACTGACTCCATCTCGGACTTCAGGAAAGACTCGTTTTCCGGACTGAATGCCTTGATGTAATATGAAGCTTTTTTGCCGGCCGGAATGTTGTAATTGACTTTCAGGGCGCGTCCGGAGCGGATAAGCTGGAATTTGCCGTCGACCATATTCAGCAGTTCGGCGTTCCTGTCCATGATGCACTGCATTTTCTTTTCCGAAAGCGGCTGCGGGAAAGATTCATACATAATCGTCTGATGGTCGCCGAGGAAGCCCATCTGATGGGCAAGTTCCTCCGTGATGAACGGCATGAACGGATGCAGCAGGCGCAGGATTTTGAACAGCACAAAGTCAAGCACGGCAATCGCCCGGGCTTTGGCCTCGCCGCCCTGGCGGAGTCCGATTTTCGATGATTCAATGAACCAGTCGCAGAACGTGCTCCAGACTACTTCATAGATTTCATGGACCGCAAAATGGAAACGGTATTCCCGGAGCGCGGTATTGGCCATGATAATGACTTCATCAAGCTTGAAAAGCATCCATTTCTCGTCCGGGGTCAGCATGGACTGGTCGATGCCGGACAATTCGCGGAACCCGGCGGTGACCGGACCCTGCATTTGACGGAAACGGCAGGCGTTCCACAGTTTGTTCGCGAAGTTTCTGCCGATCTCGCATTTATCGTTGCTGTAACGGATGTCCATGCCGACCGGGGCGATGTAAATGATGGAGAAGCGCAGCGCGTCGGCACCGTAAGTGTCGATCACATCCAGCGGGTCCGGCGAATTGCCGAGCGACTTGCTCAGTTTGCGCCCGAGGTCATCGCGGATGATGCTGGTGAAATAAACATTTTTGAACGGCAGTTCGCCCGTGAATTCATAGCCGGCCATAATCATTCTGGCAACCCAGAAGAAGATGATGTCCGGGCCGGTGACCAGGTCGCAGGTCGGATAGAAAAACTTGAGTTCCGCGGTCTTTTCCGGCCAGCCCATGATGGAGAACGGCCAGAGCCAGGAACTGAACCAGGTGTCGAGCACATCCTCCTCCTGCCGCCACGGGCCGCCGTCTTTGGGGCCTTCCATGCCGACATGGATCTCGCCGGTGGCATCGTTATACCAGGCCGGAATGCGGTGTCCCCACCATATCTGGCGGCTGATGCACCAGTCTTTGATGTTCTCCATCCAGTGAAAATAGGTTTTGGCCCAGCGGTCGGGATAAAATTTGATCTCGCCGGAACGCACCGCTTCGATTGCCGGTTTCGCCAGTTCGTCCATCCTGACGAACCACTGTTCGCTGACCAGGGTTTCAATCGGCACGTCGCCGCGTTCGGAGTAGCCGACATTGTGAATGATGTCTTCGACCTGAACCATGAGTCCGGCCGCTTCGAGGTCCTGCAGTACTTTCTTGCGGCATTCGTAGCGGTCAAGCCCGGCATATGCCACGCCCGCCTTCTCATTCATCGTGGCATTTTTATTCATGATGTTGATGAATTCCAGCTTGGCCCTGGTGCCGACTTCAAAGTCGTTCGGGTCGTGGGAGGGAGTGATCTTTACGCAGCCGGTTCCCTTGGCCGGATCGGCATGTTCATCGCCGATAATCGGAATCTTTCTCCCGGTCAGCGGCAGATCAACGGTTTTGCCGATCAGGTGCTTGTAGCGGGTGTCTTCCGGATGCACCGCCACGGCGGTGTCGCCCAGCATGGTTTCAGGACGGGTGGTGGCGATCACCAGATGGCCGGAACCGTCAGACAGCGGATATTTATAATGATAGAACTTGCCTTTCACTTCCTTGTAAATGACTTCTTCATCGGAAAGCGCGGTTCTGGAAACCGGACACCAGTTGATCATGCGGCGTCCGCGGTAAATATAGCCTTTTTCATACAGACTGACAAAAACCTTGCGGACGGCGTCGCTCAGGCCTTCATCCAGGGTAAAACGCTCGCGTTCCCAGTCGCAGGATGAACCCAGGCGGCGAAGCTGCCGGATGATTGTGCCGCCGTACTGTTCGCGCCATTCCCAGACTCTGCGCATAAACTCTTCGCGCCCAAGCTCTTCGCGTCCGGTATTCTCCTTTTCCCGGAGATAGCGTTCAACGCGGCTTTCGGTGGCGATCCCGGCATGGTCGGTGCCGGGGAACCAGCTTACTTCATGCCCGAGCATCCGGTGCCAGCGGGCCAGGATGTCCTGCAAGGTATTGTTCAGGACATGGCCAAGCGTCAGAATGCCGGTAATATTCGGCGGGGGAATAACTATAGAATACGGCTTTTTCCCGGAATCCTGAGTGCCGTGAAAA
>CAIJKT010000197.1 GCA_903821255.1 uncultured Lentisphaeria bacterium
ACGCAGGGCATCATAGCTCCGCGTACACTGGACTTAATTTGATTATAAAACTATCCACGGAACATTGATTTTAACCTCACCAGTATATCCATATTGATGAGGTTTTTTCCTTCGATGTATAGCCGTCAATGCCCAGTAAAACAAGGGCCTTTTGGCTTAAATTTCCGGTTAATCTGGTTCTGAGCAGAACAATGATTTAGCCATAATGTCTTTCATCTTGCTCGCCAGTTTTCTAACAAGCGCCTCAGCTTCTTCTTCAGATTCAACAACGGCAAAGCATCTATTTTTACTAATGTTGTCATCACTTTTGTAAGTTGAATATTCATCAGCATACTCAGCCGATATTTGATCATAATCATAATAGACTAAATACTTTGGAGCACTCGCGGGGGCTGTAACTTTTAATACCATTTTAATCTCCTTTGTTTTTCAGATTCGTTTTGAATCTGGTTATTAAACTCAATTACATATTTAATTTTAATTTGAAATACTTGTGTCAAGCCGCGTTTACTGGTTGAAACTCGCGGACGAATCCGCAACTAGAAGAGACTAGTTAAACTCTTTCCTGCTTCTCCGCTACACCATCCATAACAACACTTGCCGAGATTAAGCGTCCCAACAGCATGTCCCTGCATAGTGGTTTTAAGAAGCCATTTAAATGCTTCGGCTTTATCTTCGTCAGCACCGCTGCGATAAAACGGTTCAAGATTAAGTTGCGCGTCTGCATTTCCTTGTTCGGCGGCTTTTTGATACCATTTAACCGCTTCTTTCATATCTTTTGCAACGCCATCGCCATTTTCATAGCAAACACCAAGATTATTTTGCGCCGTCGCATTTCCTTGCTCTGCCGCTTTTCGATACCATTTGACTGCTTCGACATTATCTCCAACCTTGGCATAATAATTCCCAGATTCAAGATCAAATTGCGTGACGGCGACGGCGGCTTTTTCGACGGCTTTTTTAAAATAATTTTCTTGTTGAACTTCATCGAACGAAAATACCTTTTTATAATCAATTACCGTTCTCCAAGAATCTGTTTTCCCTTTTATTGCCGAAATCGCTTGAGAAACCTCATCGCGAGATGTGCTGACAGCAATAGTTTTAGCATTGTCAATGAACGAATCGATATCACCAATCAGCATATTTAATCCCCTGCATACCCCGTGAATAGTTTTAATTTCCTCGGGGTCTATGACTCCGTCGCGAGTAGCAATAAAAACCGCATCCATAACCCATGCTAATTTTCGTTCCTGGGAATTAAGCAATTTTATTATACTTGGCATAATCCTCTTTAATTTATTAGCCGGAGTTTCTGTAAAATAAGAATCATTTTCTGGTATTTGGAATAAACTCGATAAGGCTAAAATATAATGGTGTTGTTCTTCTGAGTTTGACAATCCTAATGCTGAAAAGGACTCAATATAGTTTTTTCTATCTTCAATCGAACATTCAGTCTCCGCAAGATAATGATAGTCTACCTTGTTGTAAGTCGCGAGCATAGAGGAGATTGATGCATCAGACGATGCCTCATCAATGCTGTCATACTCAACGACTATTCCATGCTGTTCATTATAAATATCCACCGCAAGGAAATGGCCTGCTAAAATTTCTTTTGCCAGATCAATTATAGAATATTCATAATCTAAATTAATTTCGCCATTCGGCATAAAATCTTTAAGAGTTTCAGCGTAAAATTGAAGATCGCCTTCAGATTTGGCGCGGCGCGCAAAATTATCAACAATCTGGTAATGTTCTGATACATGATAGAGCGCAACATAGGCTGAACTAGAAATATTGTCTAACACAAAATTAGCATCTAGAATATTTTCGCCATTTTTAATAGAAACTATTTTATTATATTCTCCAAGAGAACATTTCATTATTTCAGATAGTATGTTCTGAATAAAATCTCCTAGTTTTATCGTCTTCCCATAATCAATGCGAGCTTTCTGAAAAGCTATTTCTAGGTCAGACGGCTGGGATGGAGAAGATGCGAGGCTTGCTTCAAATTTAATATTATTTTCTTTAAAGAAAAGGAAATAATCCGAAACGATTTTAAGCATTCGAAATGTTTCATGGTAATTTTCATATTTTCTTACCTCAACAGCAAGCAACCACTTGCTTGTTTTCGCGTCTCTTTCAACATTCTCGATGCGCTTGGAAAACCTAATTACAAGTTCAGCAATAGCCTGTCTTGTTTCTGTTTCAGCATTGGCTAATTGAGTTTCCATTAAAGCCAATTTCGACAAATCGTTTCGTATTACAGCAACAGACTCGGCCAAGATAAGGTTCTGATCTTGAAGCGACATCAAGTAACACCATGCATATTTCTGCATTTCAATTAAGTCACCTTGATTGGCTCTAAGTGATTCGCCTTGTTTGCCGTTAATTTTAGACCAGCAGCGTTTAAAAAATCCTTGGTCTTTGGATTCATTAAAACGATCCGCTGTAACCGACAATAACTTGGTTGCATCAATGGCCAGTTGCTGAGCTGCCATTTTTTTTGTTTTAGCCTCTTCAATTAATGGGCTTAGATTGTTGCGGATTTCAGCTTCTTCATTTGTATCTATGGATGGCGATGACATTTAATCCTCCTGTCAAATATTATTAATTCTTTTCCACATCACTTTCCCAGTCGCATTAACACTTCCCATCTGTTGATTAACCGTATTCATCTGTTGATCAAATTGCTGTTCAGATTTCTGGCATCCAATGACGAATGATTCAAATGCGGCTTCGCTTGTCGCTAATTTTTGTAGCGCAGTGTTCATGATTTGCTGAGATTGAACTAGCGATTGCGTGTTTGCCAGTATTTCCCGATATGGCTTATCAATATGATTTTCAATTGCCATCGTCATTGTAACGGAAGTAATCATCCCGCCAACCATAGCACCAATTGCTACTCCAATTGGACCGCCAGGAGCGCCAAGAACCGCGCCGATGGATGAGCCAAGGACTCCGGCACCGGTCTGAAAAATGTTCTTTCCAGTTCTCTCTTCCAATTGAGCCATTGTCATTTTGCCTGCGGCGACAAGAACCAGGCACTGAACTAAATCAGCCGCACAAATCGCGGCCCCGGCAACGGCTCCAGTAGTCAGTGACGTTTTAAACATGCTACCCTTAATCAGTTCAGGGAAGAACCTTACAGCGGTACTTACGGCAGCCGTAGCAGCAGCAGCTTTGATAGCACTATCTCCCGCCGCGATTGCTGTATTTTTCATAATCGCCACGAAAGCATCTTCAGTTGACATTTCACCTTTCTTGACTTTATTCAAGAAGTGAACCACGTTGATGGTTCCGCAAATTACTGATGTTACAACTGCTGCCGAGCCAGCAGCATTTGCTGTTTGTTGCAGCGTGGACCGATTTTTATAGCTCCGCTGAATCTCTTTACGCGTAGTATTTTTTCCATTATTCGCTTCTTTAGTAATTTTATACGCCTCTTTCGTTGTGAGAGGCTTGGAACTTACGCCGTCATGAGAGATTGTTCCGGTTGCTTTCTTTTCAACTTGTTCAGCGGCATCAGCCACGAGTGGTCTATTATTCTGCTGCGATTGCTTAGTGCGGCGAGCTGCTCCTATGGTTTCATCGACTTTATCAGCAGGCACTAAATACTGGTCATTTGGGCCATATTTAGCAGTCCCATCTGGATTTAATTCTCTTAAAGCCGTCGCAGTCTTCTCAGGTGTCCCGCAATACTTTGATTGAATATCTACAACGACATCCCCGTTACCATTGGTAATAGCAATATCTGTAATTTGGTTATTATTGGCCACCGGCGAGTTTTCATAATTGCCAGTCCACGCTTTAGTCTTTTTATCCTGCAATATACTTTCAAGGTTAAATGTTTCGGCATGAAATTCTTCTGCGACAAAGCCGGATCTCCTGGGAACTGTTGCATTTCCTTGAATATTACCATTGGTCGCTAAAATATTATCTGTTATTTTACATTGCTCAACCATTTTCCCCATTTGATTAGCTGCCGAAGCAGGCCAAATCACACATAATTCCGCAGTTTTCTCAGCACCGTAATATTCAGATTTTTCACTCATTGAAACTTCCTACTATATTTTATATGTTTAAACTGGAACCTTGATAACTCAAACATTATAATCTTACACTACAAGGAATGCCATTTTATGTCGTGGCTGGAACTTATACTTACTAATCGGTAGATTTTAGAGAGGCTTTCGGGAGAGAATTGGGATAATAAAAAGGACGTACCCCGAACACTCTACTTAGGCACGA
>CAIJKT010000198.1 GCA_903821255.1 uncultured Lentisphaeria bacterium
CCCGTCAGTCAGAACGAAAAAACCAATCCGCAATCTAACTCGTCTCTGCGAAATTTTTAGCTTTACAGAGTACTAGAAATTATTTTTCCATCCACATTTCATGATTGAAAGTATTCTCCACGGCAGGAAGATATTTAACCGACTCAATAAAAAATTCTCTGGCAGCTTCTTTTTTGCCTGCTTCAGTCAAAATCACACATATATTATTCAAAAGAATACAAGCCTGATTATCGCTTCTTAAATATTCATCGGCATTATTGTAAAATTGCTCTGTATCTATTATGATGCCGTCATCGTCCGTGCCTGAACTATCAACACATTTTGCATAATCAGAGGCGTCTTGTAAAAGCTGCGCATAAAGTTCGTGATGCAATTTTAACGAGTCTGCCAATCTGCTTTCTTTTTTATAAAGCAATGCTTTGTCAAAATTCTCCTGGAATTCCTGCGCATTCATACAGTTCGCATTCTCATTGTTAATCGCTGTTCCATATTATGCCGTGTTTGAGTGAACCAGCGTCCTGTTTCACTCATCAGATGCATTATTCCCTAAATCCGTGATCGTCGGAGGCGGGCTTTCTCATGTCCGAATTTTATATGAGTGCTACATTTTCTACAGTGCCGATGAGTTCAGATATAGTAAGAGGTTTCTTTATCACGGCATCTGCTCCGAACACACCGGCATCACGCAGATAAAATCTCGGGTCGATAATTCCGCCGCCGGACATTGCTATCATTTTAATTTGCGGCCAGGTTTGTTTGATTTCCCTGATTGTCTCTATTCCTTCTTTCTCCGGCATGATTATATCGGTGATGACCATGGCAATATCCGGATTGTTTTTTATTTGCTCAAGTCCCAGCCCCCCATTAGAGGCGGCAGCAACATCGTAACCGGCAGCAATGAGTATTTTACAGACAAATTTCAAGACATCTTCGTCATCTTCAATAACTAAAATTTTCATATTCCCCCATCCTTTTCGTCAAAAATACTTTTTCAGTAACACGGTCAATGAGGTTTTATTGTAAGGTTTGGCGATATAATCATTACAGCCCGCGGCTATGGCTTTTTCTCTATCGCCTGCAAGCGCATAGGCGGTTTGCGCGATAATGACCACGTCTTTATTGAACAGCCGGATTTGTGCGGTCGCTTCATAGCCGTTCATTCCGGGCATTTCAATATCCATCAGCACCAGATCGATATCAGGGTTATTGCGGCAGGCTTCAACCGCTTCAAATCCGGTTCGTGCTTTTAGAATTTCTTTATTAAAATTTTTGACGATAATTGTAATCAGAACCTCTGACTTCTCATCGTCTTCAACAATTAATATTTTCAGCTTTTTAATTTGACACTCTTTCTTCTCTGCCGGTATATCTGCCGGAGCGGTATTTTCAATAACACTTTTCGCTTCTGTTACAGCGTTATATGGAATGGTGAAGTAAAAGATTGCCCCCCTGCCTTCTTCGCTTTCCTCCCAGATTCTGCCGCCCAGCAATTCGGCATAAGCTTTTGAAATGGCCAATCCCAGGCCGGCGCCCTGAAAAGCCCTTTTATCTCCAACGTGAAGCTGGACAAAACGGTCAAATACCGCGGTCTTTTTGTCTTGTGGAATACCGATGCCGGTGTCTTTTACAAAGAACTCCAGGAACCCGCCTTTTTTCTCATAGCCTAGTTCAATAGATCCGGCAAATGTGAACTTAATGGCATTCTTGACCAGGTTGGTCAGAATGGCATAGACTTTTTCGCGGTCTGTTTCAATGAGTGCGGCTTTTGCCGGCAGGGTGTTTTTAAAGGAAAGCTGCATGCCTTTCTGTTCAACTTCCGGCTTGAAAAAGTTATAAATATATTCAATCTGTTCGTTTATATTTGTTGCTGAAACAGCAACTTCCATCAAGCCGGCTTCAATTTTTGAAATGCTGACGATGTCGTTGATAATATTCAGCATCCGGTCGCCGCTTTTTTCAATCATGCTTATATACTGCCGCTGTTCCTCTCCGGTTAAATGCGGTTCTTTCAGCAGTCCGGTAAAGCCCAGAATACCGTTCATCGGCGTTCTGATCTCATGGCTCATATTGGCGAGGAAAGCCGATTTCAAACGGTCGCTTTCTTCGGCTCTTTCTTTGGCCTTGATCAGCTCCTGCTCCGCCTGTTTGCGCTCGGTGATATCGTACAACACCGCCAGATGGCTGCCGTCCATGGAGTCGTAAAACAAGGAGGAGCTGGCCAGCACGGTTTTGCTCGTTCTGTTTTTGCATCTGACGACTACTTCCATGGGCGAAAATTCCGTGCCGGACTGTTGCGTCCGCTCGAGTTCGGACTGCCAGTCATCAATTACTCTTTGCCGGTATTCAAGGTCGGGATAAGCTTCAGTCCACCAGTCCGCCAGAGCCGGGATATCTTCCAGAGTATAACCGAATGTTTTAACGAATGCCTGATTCAAAAAAGTAATACGCTGCAATCCATCATTCAATGCCATCGGCACCGGAGAA
>CAIJKT010000199.1 GCA_903821255.1 uncultured Lentisphaeria bacterium
CCAAAATCGTATAAATAGCGGACGCAGGACGCGGCTTTATGCCGATTTTGACGTTGACGGCGACAGGTTCTAATGTAGCTCCATCGCCTTTTTAGCCTATCCACATCTTATTTCATTTCTTTCATGCCAGATTTGACACTACCCGATTTGTGACCCGCCGGCGGAGGGCTTTATTCCTCCATGGCTCGCCAGGAACAAAAATTACCAGGGTTCCGGGTCATACCATGTAATTCTCACACTTTAATACTGACCTGTATATATTATAACTTGAAAATCCGGGTTAAGAATGTTTATTTATTTAATAAATATATCTGTTTGTCTTAATGTCTTAAATCAAAGAGCGGTTGCAATGTTCAACTCCAATGACATTAAACTGGAATTCATCCAGTCCGGTCAAATGGCATTGCCCCGGACAATGGATGGCTATATCCACCGGAAAGCGACTCCGGAACTTATTGTTGCCCAGGCCTATGAAGGTCACTATGAACTTTCAGCAGGTGCTGAATTTGCAGCGCTCCGCTCAGGCGAATGTTTTATTACCCGTCCTGATCAACCGCTCGAAATCTGGCATTATGTCGATCCGGACAGCGGGATATTCAAGTCCCGATGGGCGCACCTGAAAGTCTCTTTTATCGGTGGCCTGGATTTATTCAGCCTGCTGGAACTGCCATTGCATCCGCCGGAATCATTTTCGCACAGCGCCGGTGAAATCCTGATAAAACTTATCGCGATGAACGCAGAGGATAATCTGCAAAGCGCAGTCCGCCGCATCAGTCTGACATTTGAATTGCTGGACTTGCTGATCGCGATTTCGCGGCCCAGTCCGCACTTTGAAATCTTCATTAAGAATGCCGAAAAGCTGTTGCCTCTGCTCGAATTCATTCATCATAATCTGGCTCAGCCGGCCAGCGTGAACGTGCTCGCGGCCAAACTAAATATGTCCAGGGCGGCGTTCTATGCGTTTTTCATGAAAAACATTGGAATTCCGCCTGCGAGGTATATCGAAGAACAACGCATGAAGGCCGCAGCGGAAAAGCTGCGGATTCCAGGCAAATATTCTGTAAACGAAACCGCGGAGCTGCTGGGCTTTAAAAACCAGTTTCACTTCAGCAAGGTGTTCAAACGGATATATCAGATGTCGCCAGCGCAATACCGCAAGTCTCGCACTGAAAATATGTGGTGACGGCCGCTGCCGCCGGCGTATCGGAAGCTCTTGCCGGATCATTCCGTAACCCGGATTCGGAGGCGATTTATCTGTCTTGTCATGACCAATGATGCTCACAGTTCAGCCTTTTGACTCGAGCCGGAAGCGCGCAGGGGTGGTTTTCAGAACATGCCGGAAAATTTCGTGCAGCCGCTGGGCCTCGCCGAAACCGGACTGGGCGGCAACGCTTTCGATTTTCATCTCCGTTTCGCGCAACAGCCGGCAGGCGGTTTCGAGCCGCATATCCTGCAGTAGCCGGCATGGAGATGTTCCTATTTTCCGGTTCATCAACTTGCGCAAACCGGAATCGGAGATGCACACCGTCCTGGCAATATCAGCTACCGAGATATCGGCGGTGTGATTTTTCCGGATGAATTCCACCGCCTTTGCCACAATCGGGTTTCCGGTGGCCAGAACATCGGTGCTTTTGCGGACGATCGGC
>CAIJKT010000200.1 GCA_903821255.1 uncultured Lentisphaeria bacterium
AATATCCGCTGCAAATGCCGCATTTTTCGCCTCCTGAAACACTGATATCCGGATTCCATATAGAAGCGGAAAATGATTCAGGCGAGACCATTGAAATATTCAGGGAATGCAATAGCTATCAACGTTTATTCAAACTGCAATTGCCTTTTGCCGCCAGACGTGTGCGGTTGTGTATCGATGCGATTCGAGGCAATGGCAATAAGAGAATTTTCTCTTTTGACATTAAGTAAAATTCAGACAATGAGGCATCAATTATGAACGGTAGAGAAAGGCTTCTTGCAATTTTAAATGGAGAAGAAGTTGATCATGTTCCAGTATGGTTACTATTTCCATATCATCCGGTTGATTATTATGCGGATGTAAAAAATACTCCGAAGTTCAAGCCAGTTATTGATGCTGCCGAAAAATATGGAATAACTTTGAACCGCCGCCACATGGGAGCGAATATCCTGTCTCCGGAAGTCAAAATTGAAGAAAAACATTTTATCGACAACGGCGACCAGGTTCACCGGATCACATATACATACAAATGCAGTCAGCTATTCAGTGAATCCAGGCAGGGGCGCAACAATTACAGCAAAAAGAATCTACTGGATTCGCCGGAGGACATTGAGTTATTCTGTTCATTCCCGGTATATAATGACCTGGATGCCATCAAGCAAGAATTGGATTCGCAGCTTCCGGCCTATTTAAAAGAAAAAGCGGAATTTCCAATTGAGCTTGGCGCAATGATGCTTGACCTGGGCGAACCGATCAATATGCTTTATCATAACTCAAATCTGGAAGTACTGGCGATAGGCTCAATTGACGAGACGACAAATCAGGCGATTACCGGATTCCTGGATAGAGTGATGGAGAATCGAAGCGTTGTTTACAACTACTGCCTGGAACGCGGACTGGCGGATGTATATTTTATGGTCGGCAGCGAACTGGCCGCTCCGCCGATGTTTTCCGAAAAGACCTTTCAGCAATGGATTCTGCCATACTGCTGCCGGTTAAACTCAATGATTCACGCTCATGGCGGCAAGGTTATTCAGCATTTTCACGGAGCGATGGTCAAAACGCTGCTGCCTTACTTTTTAGAGATGGCCGCCGATGCTCTGCACACCATTGAAGCGCCGCCTGTCGGCAACTGCACGATGAAAGAGGCATTTGAAGTAGTCGGGAACCGGATGACATTGATCGGCAACATTCAATACGATGATTTCAGAAGCTTTTCAAAAGATGAAATGCGCCGGGCCGTTATAACTCTGCTGGAAGAAACAAAAGGCAGGAGAATGATTCTGTCTCCCAGCGCCGGGCCGTACGATGCAGATGTGCCCGACTCGTTTCTGGAAAATTATATCGTGATGCTGGAAACCGCATGGAATTTTAAATGGGATCGCTGAATTTCTAAAACTAAACCATGCAAAATGATTCTTAATAAAAAGAATGATGACCTATTGGTGGGTTATTCTGCTTAAAACAGTAGCACTTCAGGGTATTTGATGGGAACTGTTCGGAATCGGCAATTTGCTTCAAGAGGCTTGTTTTAAGCTCAATTCAGGCTGAAAAAATGGTCGGGATGGAGAGATTCGAACTCTCGACCTTTTGACCCCCAGTCCACTTTGAGGGTGTTCAAAAACCCTGTTTTGTGCTTAAATGTAACAATCAAAAACACCTTTAAATACCATGAATCAGTAGCAAATTCAGGAAATATATTTAAGCTCAAACTTTTTTCTTTAAGCAAGGCCTATAAACAACAAAAACACTCAAGAAAAGCGTTTAATCAAAATACCCCATCTTTTTACTATGTCAAGTTCGAGTACTTCAAGCTGAAAAAAATTATCAAATTATCCGTATCATGAATCCGGAGCCTGCATATTCCCCCCCTTCAAGCGAGTAATTACCAATAGTTCCCGCAAGGATAATCAAACATGGCCAGGCTGCCGATCCACCGTAAGACAGACAGTCTCAATAGCTTTTCCAACGCAGCAAACTGTGCAGAATGTGTGCATAGTCAGAGCCAAGGGGCTGTCACTCCTTAATATTACCCTGAAAGTCGGATAAAGCGTACACTATTTGCTGGAAACCATTTACTGCGTTACCAACTTGATTTTCCCCTTGAGCACCTGACTGACATTATAGCTCTTTGGGGCCTTTTCGTTATGTCCGTAATCCTCTCGTAGATGTAAATGTCCCCGTTCGGACACCTTTCACACCGTTCACCGATGTGAGTTTTTCAAGTTATTCGATTAGGCATTGCTCATACTACTTTTTTAACGTGGATGTATTTAACGCAATACGTACACGTGTAAAGGCAAGAAAAAAAGCACGACTTTAGCAAAAAATCGTTCTCTTGGAGTTATTTTTAGCTTAAAGTGTACGCTTTATCCGACTTTCAGGATATTACGACTGGGTTACTGGGCATCACAGACTGCCTTCACCAACTCCAATCCTGTTAAATTGGCCCAGGAAATGATGCTGCATTAAGTACCATTCTGCTTTTTTTAATATCCTGACTGCATAGTTCCGAAACGGGCCTCTTTTACCAGCGCCTCAACAACTGATAACACTGATAACACTGATAACACTGATAACACTGATAACATTGATAACATTGATAACATTGATAACGCTAAAAAAGGTCATTGATAACTTATTGATAACTTATTGATAACAAGTAGCTTAGATTGACTTTATTCAAGAAATAATCTATACTTTATAGCAAAGACGAACTGTTGAAAATCAATAAAAAAGGACTTTGGAAAATGAATGACAAAACAAACTTAGACTCGATCCGCAGCAGCATGGTAAAAAAGCTGTTTGATCCGACAACCCCGGAACAGCGTATCCTTAAGGCGAGGGATATTCTTTGCAGGGAACCCGCAGAAGAGTCTCCGGCACAGGCTCCGGCGGTTGAAGGTTACGCATCGGTCAAGGACATATGCAAATTTACATGTTTAACTCGGGTTACAGTATGGCGGCTGTGCAAGGCCGGCACAATTCCATACAAAAACGTCGGCAAAAGAAAATTATTTAAACTGAGCGACGTCGCAAAGGCTATAGACGGGTGGACTGAGAAATGATAACTAAAGATGAAGTACTCTCCGCATCGCCGCAAACGAATACGGAGAGCAACAAAAACGAAACTAACAATAATCTACAGGCTGAAGGCAATGATGTCAAACTCCAGTTGACCGGCAATGAATGCCAATTTAACCGTCCAGGCGTTTCTGACGAAACACTGCGCAAAGCAGGTATCCACCGGGTGACTGCGGATGAGGCATTTGAGCTGTGTGGCCTTCATAAATCCGGTATCTGGATTCCATACTCGGATATCAATGGCAAACCAGTGATGGTCAACGGCAAGCCTTACGGCAGATTACGGTTGGATGAGCCGACCGACAATTGCAAGTACTCTCAGGCCACCAATAGCGGCAGTCACGCGTATTTACCATTTCCATTCACTAAGGAGTTCAAACAGGGAATAGATTTATTTATCACCGAAGGCTGTTTCAAGTGCTTAAGCTTAGTGGAAACTACTGAATACAAAGCAGTTGCGTTACCAGGCCTATATGGCTATGCGCATGGAGAGCTGCTTCCGGAACTAAAAGCGGCTTTGGACTTTCTGAAACCTTCGCGTGTTCTTTTCATTGGCGACAGCGACACCTGCTTAAATTACCGGTTCTCCATCGCTGCTGTTAAGCTGGCGGAGCTGATAAAACCGATTCCGCTGCTTCTGCCGCGCCTGCCGCTTAACGGACCTAAAGGAATTGATGATCTCAAGGAATCTATAAATCATGAAATTTAATGACTCGGTAAATCAATTGCGCGACAATGCCGTACCGTTATCCGGGCAGACTGGAGAAACCTTATGCCTTAAACTTTTCCTCGATCAAATCAAACCTGTCGCAGGACTTACCGGGGCAGAACGCCAAAAGGCAGAAGACCGTATTGGTGAAATCGGATTGTTTATTTCTAAATCACCTTCACTTTTCAATACTTTTACCGAAAAATTACAGTCTGAGCTGTCAATCAGGCCGAAGCAGTTGCAGCAGCTTATGCAAAGGGCTCGGAAAAAGGTACGCGAGGAAAGCGGAAGTATAAAATCCGATACCCGGTATAGCAGTAGTTCAGACCCCGGAGAAAACACCGCATCAAAGAAATTGCAGGCTGAACTGTTTCAAATCTCCCAGCAGCGACTCCCGGCAGAACAAAGGGACGAACAGATCGCAGCGGCAGTCTTAAAATACCTGAAAGCGCGCGGAAGTTTTTACCATCATAAAGATATCAGAGACTTCGAGCAGTGCCTGTATTTTGACAATGCGCAGAAGCGGCTGCTGCCTCTGACTGGCGACGAATTTCAGAGCTGGCTTGCCTATTTTGCCGGAATCAATATGAGCATGAAATTATTTTCCTATGTGCATAAGGCATTGCTGGTCGATGCGTTATCAGGAGAAAGTTCGCAGGGAATAGTTCCCGAGCGGTTCTGGGCGGCTAGAGCAAATGCTTTCTATATGTCGAACGGCGACGGGCATGTAATTAAAATCACTCTGAACAAAGTTTCACTTGAGGATAACGGCATCGACGGGGTATTGTTCGCATCCGGTTACACCCTTGGCCCATGGAAACTGACAAAGCCTAAAGATCCGTTCAGCATGTGCCGGGTATTCAGTGAAATGAAACTCACCAGCCCGCACGGATTGGATTTGCTGCGCACTTGGTGCGTGGCATTAGTCGCTGACCAGCAGACCAAACCGCCGCTTGTGCTTACCGGCCCTGTCGGCAGCGGTAAAACAAAGACGGCAGTAGCTGTCTTTGAACTGCTCGGCATTTTCCCTCGAGTTACCAAACTTCTCGAAGACGGGGAAGACGGGTTCTGGACTTCAATGGACCTCGGCGGGTTATTTTGCATGGATAACGCCGACACTAAATATAAATGGCTGGCTGACGCTCTTGCGGCTGCCTCCACTGGAGGTAAACACGAGAAACGGAAACTCTACACAGACTCCGCCGTCGTAAGGCAGGAGGCAAAATCGGCACTTATTGTGACCAGCGCCAATCCATCCTTTGGCAGTGATGCCGGATTGGCTGACAGGGTGCTTGTCGAAAACATGGAACGCCGGGAAGACACCGAGGATACTTCGCTTTCCAGAGAAGTCGCGGAGAACAGGGATGCAGGGCTTTCGTGGATAGCTGAGACTTTGTCAAAGACGCTGGCTGATGACGCCCCTGTCGAAAAAGGATTGAACAAACGCCACCCGGATTTTGCCATCCTGGCAGTCAAGATTGGGCGCGCAACCGGCAGGGAGCGGGAAGTAATACTGGCATTGAAAAACGCCGAGTCCGATAAGTCTAAATTCAATATTGATAACGACGGGATTGGCTCCTCCATCCTCGCCATGGTCAAGACAAATGGCCCTTTTACAGGTTCAGTTAACGATCTGCTGAATGCTTTGAAGACGGCGGACCCTTCCCTCAATAGTTTCAGATGGAATGCACGTAATCTTGCCAAACACCTGTCGGGCATATGGCCCCATCTCGCTACCGTTTTTGAGGCGGATAAAAAGACCGTACATGGTGGGTTCCTGCATTATAATTTTTCCTTACGTGGTGACTCTGGTGACTGTGAAAGTGGGTTTTCCCATAAAGTATATTTAGAACCCCTTATAGGAGAAAGTGAAAAAAGGCCTTTCAGAGTCACCACAGTCACCAATGCAGCCGCCCCAGACGCTGTTCCGGCTGATGCCGCTGAACCTGTGCGTCAGGCGGATTCAACGAGAGTGGAGATTACTATATGAAAATTGAAACTTTTATTAATGATCTTGCAGAAAGAGGAATTCAGCTTTCTTTGGGAAGCTGCTTCAGCCTTAAAATAACAGGCGACAGGGACGCCTTGTCAGGTGATTTGGTGGGAACTATCAGGGAGCACAAGACTGAGCTCCGGAAATTCCTTTGGAATAAAGTCCATGAACAGGCAGCTTATAGGATATGGACGCCTGGCGTCGGCAGTATCGGCAGCTTTGTTGCCATCGACACGGAAACAGAAGCTATTCCGGCGGACAATCGCGTTATGATCCCCCAGCTTGCCATAGCCACTGCGGCATCCAGAACCGGTTGTTTCGTCATTCCCGCCGAACATCTCAGGACGTTCCTGCGGCGGCATAAGAAAGCTATTCTCGTTCTTCACAACGCCGCGTTTGACCGCAAAGTCATCAAGCAGCATTCAGGCATCGACCTGCGCTACTGGCTTGAACGCGGGCGGCTGCTTGACACCTTCTATCTCTACCAGTTGCTGTTCCTTGCGGAGAAAGGTCACGTTCCCAAATACCCGTCGCTGGCGTATATCTCAGAAGAACTTGCCGGCATTAAACTGAATAAAGACGAAGCAGTCCGTCTCGGCTTCGGGCAGTTTATAAATCCCGATGGAAGCGTGGACATAGCGAAGATTCCGCCGACCTTCCTGAAATATGCTGCTGAAGATGCTTTCGCCACGTTCAGGATCTCATTAATATTGCTCAAGCGGATACAGGAAGTCTGCCGGTATCGCAATGTGTCACCCAGTCTGCGGCTAAGCCATGATATTCAGGTCATGGCATCTTTCGCGCTCGATGAAGTCACGCGCCGGGGGATGCAGATCGAACCGTCGAAAATAGAAGCGTTGAAACATACCCTTGAACTGAGAAAGGCGGAACTGCTGGTTGAATTGAAAAATGAGCATGGCTGGAATCCTGGGGCGGGCTCAGCGGTCAAGCTACAGGAATTACTGGCGCAAATAGAGCGTGAGACTGGTGCCCGCATCCCGAGGACCGGTAACGGCAAGATCAGCAGTAAAGACGAGGACTTACATGAAACTGAACACCTCTTTGTCAAGTGGTATCTGGAATTCCGAGAGGTGGAGAAGTGGTTATCAACTTTCCTTAACAGACTGTCTGAACGGAACAGCGTTAATCCGCATTTTACCGTTCTCATGCGCAGCGGTCGCACATCGTGCTCTGGGCCCAACACCCAGCAACTTCCGCGCCGCACCGGCATCCGCGAAGCTTTCATTCCAAGGCCGGGTTATTATTTCCTGTCCGCCGATTACAGATTCCTGGAGCTTTGTGCCCTGGCTTCGGAATGCCTGTCGCGTTATAAACATTCGATGCTTGCCGAAGTAATTAATTCAGGGAAAGACCCGCACAGATGGCTCGCGGCCCAGATCCTCAACAAGCCGGAATCCGAAGTCACGAAAGAAGACAGGTCCAAAGCCAAAGCGGTGGCATTCGGTTTCCCCGGAGGACTAGGGGCCGCGGCATTCCTGAAATACGCCAAGGCGAACTACGGGCTTGATTTCACTGAGGAGGAGGCTGTTGAACTCAAAGAGAAATGGCTGACAGCATTTCCGGAAATGCGTTCGTATATGGAATCACACCAGGACGAGGTCATAATCGACAAATTCAATCTGCATAACAACCCGCTCGGCTGGCCCACGGAATATCTGCCAGGCGTCTTCCGCCGGGTAATGGCCGGAACGCCGTTTAAAGCTTCAACCGGCGATGCCTATCCGGTGGAGCTTGTGCTCTGGTTGTGGATCGCTGTCGAATCGGCTGATTTCATCAACAAGGAAAAGTTTGCGGTAGAAATCAGTGCACGCAAAGGCTCAAAGAAACTTGCCGCTGCGATATTCTCCACAGATACGGTCGTATTGAAATCAGGTCGGATCCGCCATAACTGCTCGTACTGCCAGTCCAGAAATACACCATTCCAGGGAACAGCCGCAGACGGTGCAAAACTCGCGCTATACCGGCTTATCCGCGAAGGGTTCCGCGTAGTAAACTTTATTCACGACGAAGTCATAATCGAAGTTCCGGTTGAAGCTGACCATCTGGCTGTCGCTCGGCAGGTGGAAAAGATCATGATCGAGGAAATGGCGCGAATGATTCCTAATGTAAAAATCGGGGTTGAGTATGCCCTGATGGACCGCTGGCAGAAGGGTGCTGAATCGGTATTTGACGATCCGTTAAATCCCCAAAAACTGCTGGTATGGGGGGCTCGTAAATGAAAAAAAATCTAAGAATTCAGATTGCATTGAGGCCAAAAATGTTTTGGCAGCCCCGTTGCCGCAGTCCGTAAGCATTGCTCAAGAAACAACCACGTACAAGTATTTTTACCGCAGGAGCGGTGTTTGATTACTGAATTTTAAGAACGATTAATTAAGGAATATTATAATGAATGAACCAATTACCGCTGCAACTTTGCGCAAGTTTAATCAGGATAACGTTTTGGCGTGTGAAGGTCTGCCACTTTTGGGCGATGTAGCCAGAGAGCTGAAAATGAGCCCATTGAGCCTTTACAAGTTGTTGAATAAAGAGCGGGTTTTATATCTTCGCAGCAAGCCGCGAAATTCCGATGAACGTGAACATTTTGGACGGACTGTTGTATATTCAGATTTTATGAAGAAGAAAATTTTCACATATGAAAGGATTGTGCATGAGCATGCCGACGGGAGCGTATCGGAATCTAGCCGCCTTCGAATTAGCCACAAGGGCGTTAAATTCATCAAAGCCTTGGTCAAGAATAAGCGGCCGACAGCTATGGATATTTACCGCCTGGAATTCCCGAATGAAACCAAATAAACATTAATCAACATGCGGCGCAGTCCATTGGCTGCGCCGCCTTAAACAAGGAAAAGAAGAAATGAAAGAAAAATCTAATGAGCAGCAGCAAAATATTGTGTTTTATATCGAACCGACGACTGAAATCGAAATTCACCCGCTGGCAGCATCCTTTCCGGATATGGAAGGAGTAGAGTTTGAGCAGCTCAAATCGAGCATGAAAAAGGGCCAGCAAAATCCGGTTATAATGCACGGCAATGTACTGCTGGACGGACGCAACCGCTTAAATGCATGCCGGGCGCTGGGAATTTCTGTAAAAGCGATTCAGTGGAATGGCTCTGGCACACCGGAAGAGCTGATCATCGCGCTGAACCTGCACCGCCGCCACTTGACTGCAAGCCAGAGGGCCGCGCTGGCGGTAAAGCTGCTGCCGGCGTTAGAGCTGGAGGCGGCTGAACGGCGGGGAGCCCGGACCGACATAAGGGAAAAAATTCCCTTATGTGGCAAAGCTGTCGATCTCGCCGGAACACAAGTCGGGGTCTCCGGGAAAACTGTTGCCAAGGCGCGAAAGATAGCTGAAGCGTCCGAGGAAACTTACCAGGAACTCCTCTCTGGAAAACTTACTCTTGCCCAGGCGGCAAAGGAGATCAAGGCCGCGGATGCGCCGGAGTCGCAGCCTGAATCAAAACGATTAACCGCACTGGATGTAATCGAGAAATTAGTTAGAATAGCGCCAGACGACCTTACCCGCGACATTCTCGCCATCGCAGAGAAAACCACCAAACCCGTCCGCAAAACCATCCGAAGTTGCTTTAGATTCGAAGCGCCGGGCAGCGAAGCGGAAACTGAAAACGAAGACGTTGACGCTGACGCGAATGTTGATGCGGATACTGATGCGGAAACAGAAGCCGAAGATGCTGACGCGGACGTTGATGCGGAAACGAACGTTGAAGCTGAAGGTTATACGGAGGCTGATGCTGACGCTGTCATCTAATTTCTAACCTGATTTAACCGCCTCCCCGGGAACGGTAAAACGTTTGCCGGGGGGGATTGTATCTAAAGTCCAGGCGCGGATGGAGCTATGCCAGGAGACTTTCATAATTGATCCCAAGCCCCGAATGCAGTTTGCGAATCATTGCCAGGCTGAGATTCCTTTTTTTATTAATGACATCGTAAAATCGGCCGGTTGATCCGAAATACTCCTTCATGTCAACCGGCCTGAGCCC
>CAIJKT010000201.1 GCA_903821255.1 uncultured Lentisphaeria bacterium
GAAGTTTGTTGTACTGCTCCAGCGCGATTTCTTTGTTTTCGTAGTTCAGGCCGGGGAACCCGCCGATTATCGCGCCTTTGGTTCTCAGATCATGTATCTGCGTATCGGACGCGGTTGTCCCGGAGATGAGCAGGGCAGGCGGATGACCGCCGCTGGAATAAACAATTTTCCGTTCCTGCTTGTTGTAAACGCCGTACCAGATGGTGAAATACATCTGGTGATGGTCTTCCATCTGAAACTCGTCATTGAGTCTGGTGAGCACGTTTCCCGGGTTGGAGAAATCGGTATTGGGCAGATTCTGCGAGCGCAGCGCTTCCATCACGGAAATGGAGAGCAGGGCGGCGCCTACGCCGTGTCCGCAGACATCAAGCAGATACATCGCGAAATGATTGTCGTCCAGCCAGTGATAACCGAACGCGTCCCCTCCGAGGGAAGTGGAAGACACGAATTTCCAGTCGCTTTTAATCGGGCCGTCAAGTTTCCCGGGGAGCATGGAGGCAACATAATCGGCGGCTTCCGCCAGTTCGGCGGCCAGCCGCTGCTGGCTTTCCTGAAGCGCCTTGAACGCTTCATTGCGTTCAAGCATATTGATATAACCCGCGGAATGGTGCCTGATACGGGCAATCAGTTCAATTTTGTCCGGCAGCTTGACGAGGTAGTCGTTGGCGCCCAGGGCAAACGCTTCGGCTTTGGTTTTGGCCTCCTCCTTGCTGGACAGCACAATCAGCGGAATATCTTTAGTTTTAGGGTTGCGCCGGAAAAATTTTACCAGTGTCAAGCCGTCAACTTCCGGCATGACCAGATCCTGTAATATTACGGTGGGCGCGAGTTCGTTGGCCATGCCTATTGCTTTTGACGGGTCGCTGCAGAAATGGTAGGAAATATTCTCCTCGCCCAGCAGCATGCGCCGTACCGCTTCCCCGACCATTGCCTGATCGTCAATCAGCAGGACGATGATCTGGTGTCTGCCAATAGTCTGTTCCGTTTGAACTGTCTGTTCACTCATATTTTCCATCTCTTGTTAGAAGTTTATTTTCGCCAGTTCCTGGCCGATTCTCTCCGGCGGCAGTATTATTGCTGAAGCTCCCAGTTCGGCGGCTGTTTTCGGCATGCCGTAAACTACACACGATTCTTTGTCCTGTGACATGGTCTTCCAGCCTTTATTTTTCAATGCCAGAAGTCCCTGGGCTCCGTCCCGGCCAATGCCGGTCAGCACGATGGCGGTTCCTGTCCGCGGCCAGTGGCGGTAAACACTTTCAAAGAAGACATCTACCGACGGGCGGTACGGAAGTTCAACTGGTTCCTCTGCATATTTAAATTTCATTCCGGCGGTGATCGTCAGATGGTCATTGGTGGCTGCCAGATAGATATTATTCGGCAAAGGTTTTTGTCCGTCAACCGCCAGATTTACTTTCAGTTTGGTAAATGTGCCGAGCCATTCGGCCAGTCCTGCTGCAAATTCCCGGTCAATATGTTGAATGATTACGATAGCCGCGCCGAAACTGGCAGGGAGTTTAGCCAGCAATTTGGCAAGAGCCGCCGGGCCGCCGGTGGAGGAGCCGATTGTAACCAGATAAGGCGCATCGGCTGATCTTTCTGCGATTGCGGCGGACGCGGTTTTTACCGGTCTGGTCTGGCTGACGGAATTTTTACAGAGTATTTCGAGCCGTTCGAGTTTCTGGAGAAACTGCGCAGCGCCTTCCAGCTTGCCGTCCGTACCCAGCACGGGAGTGTTTACGGCATCGAGGGCGCCATAACTCATGGCTTCGAATACTTTGGCGGAATTGGCTGAAACCGAGGCGGTGACGAGCAGAATGCCGCAGGGGGATTTAGCCATGATCTCGCGTGTGGCTTCGGCGCCGTTCATTACCGGCATCAGCAAATCCATTAAAATAATGTCCGGCGTGTCTTGTCCGCATTTTTCAACGGCTTCTCTGCCGTCATATGCCACCCAGGCAATTTCATATTGCGGTGATTTTGATGCGACGACACGCCGCAGTATTTCCACCGCCATTTTCATATCATTGACAATCGCGATTCTCATTCTCCGGCCTTTCCTATCAGATTTTCCACGGCATCCAGCAGGGTATTGTCGTGGAAGCTGCTTTTGGTTAAATAATAATCGGCGCCTGCTTCAAGTCCCCTGAGCCTGTCCTCTTCACGGTCTTTATAGGAAACAATCATTACTGGAAGTGAATGCAGCCGTTCATGTTTTTTGATGTTGGCAACCAGTTCAATGCCATTCATTCTTGGCATGTCCACATCGGTTACCACCAGTGCGTACTTGCCGGCCCTGACGGCATTCCAGCCTTCCGCCCCGTCCACTGCCACATCAACTTCATAACCGTTATTTGCCAGCAGATTGCGTTCAACTTCGCGGACAGTGATGGAATCATCAACGACCAGCACCCGTTTTCTGGCGGAGACCGGTCCGGCGGCAGCGGAGTCGCTGATGCCCTGGAGCCGTCCCCCGTTGAGAATGCTGTCAATGGAGCGCACCATATCATCTATATCCAGAATCAGCACCGGAGTGCCGTCTTCCAGTACTGAAGCTGAACTGATATCAGAGACTTTGCCCAGCCTCGGGTCGAGCGGTCTTACGACAAGTTCGAACTCGCCGGTAAAGCTGTCCACGTAAATAGCGTACTGGTTGAGCCGGTCGCTGATTATTACCACATGAATAATATCCGCGGAACCGGTTATTGCAGAATCCAAGCCCAGGACTTGCGCCGCCGAGACCAGGCCGACATTCTTGCCTTCATATTTGACATACTGCCTGGATTCCAGCGTCAGAATTTCGTCTTTGGACAATTTTAGCAGATGATCCAGGCGCGTGAGCGGGAAAGCATAAGATTCGCCGCTGATGTCTGCGACCAGTGCCGGCATGACTGACAGCGATACTGGAACCTGCAGATTGAATGACGTACCTTTCCCGAGTTCAGTTTCCACCTTAATCACGCCGCGTACTTCCTGAGCCATGGTTTGAACCACGTCCAGGCCGACTCCGCGCCCTGAAATTTCGGTCACTGCCGCGGCGGTGGAGAAGCCGGGCAGAAACATGAATTCGAGCAATTCCGGCTCGGTCAATTTTCCGGCGATCTCGGCGGAAGCCAGCCCTTTGCTTACGGCTTTGGCACGGATTTTTTCGATATCAATGCCTTTGCCGTCGTCGGAGATGGAAATATTGAGCATGCCCGCCCAGTGCCGTGCAGCCAGGCGGACAATGCCTGTCTCGCTTTTACCGGCTCCAAGCCGTTCTTCCGCCGTTTCGATGCCGTGATCAACAGCATTGCGGACCAGGTGGTTCAAAGGGGCGTTCAGTCTGTCCAGAATATCTTTGTCAACCGCAATAGACTCTCCTGAAATCTCCAGCGAAACCTTTTTGCCCAGTTTACGGGCCAGGTCTCTGACCGAACGCGGAAAGTCTCTGACACCTTCAATAAACGGGCGCATGCGGCAGGAGACGACTTCACGGTAAAGACTGTCTGAAAAATTGTCCATGGTTCTTGAATAGTCGGAAAAATCAGCGAAATATTCGGTATAATCCCGGTAATGTTCGTTATGTTTATGCTGAATATCTTTGAGCATTCGCTTGAGTTCTGCAAATTGATCGGAATCAACGGCCGCCTGTTCCAGCTGGTCAATGAGCGCTGCGATTTCCAGCAGCCGTTTTTTGTGGCGGAGAATTTTCTTCTCGAATCCCTGAAGACGTTTTACGCCGACCAGCGATTCCGCGGCCAGCCCCATCAGGCGGTTCATTTTGTCAGCGGCGATTCTGACAACGGCTTCTTTATCGGATGCTGATTTTTCCGCACGGGCCGGGTGCAGTGTCTCTTGCGGGATTTCCTGAGTTGGTGTTGTTACAGGTTCAGAGGCAGATATTGCGTCCTGTGCCGGCGGCGCTGGCTGAACGTTCACGGACGGGGCTGATTTAAAGTTGCCGCCTTTAATGTCGGCAAAGGCGTTTTCCAGTTCCGCCAGTTTCCCCGAATTTTCCGCGAGATACGCGGGTATTTCATTTTCGGAACAGGTGCTTAGCTGATTAAAGCAGTCCACGCCTTCAAGCAGTTTATCAATGTGTGCGGCGGCAAGTACGAGTTTGCCTTCGCCGGCGGCAACGAAGCAGTCCTCCATGGCATGCGCGACTTTGACGACCGGATCAAGCTGTACGATACGCGCGGCACCTTTCAGTGAATGCGCCGCCCGCATCAGCGGTTCAATCTTTTCGGCTGCTGATGGATTGTCTTCCAGTTCCAGCAGCCCCGAGGTAAGGATGGCGCACTGGGATTCCGCCTCCATCTTGAACAGCCCGATCATTGAAAAATCATTCATGTCAGTCCCGGCACTCACGATATTCTCCTTTGCAATGCATATATCAACAGTTCATCGTCCAGCAGCCCGACTTCGCGCTGATCACAGAGTATGACTTTTTTCGTGAAAGTCCCGGCGGCTTTGGAAACGGTGACCGGCACATTTTGCGCATCATCGTCATTGCAGCGGAATACGCCCAGCACCTGGTCAACCGGAAACACCCAGCATTCGCCGCTGTTTTGAATGACCAGCATTTTCGCGGTTGAAGCCTCTTCAACTTCCTCTGCATCGTTAATGCCGGTAAGCGCTTTCAGGGAAAAACATAATTGAAGTTCTCCGTGTACGTTCGCCAATCCCAGCAGCACATCATTGGAACGGTGCGGGATCAGGTGTATTGGGCACGGATTGATAATTTCACGGAAGATCGCCGGGCGCAGCGCCAGAAATTCCCGGCCGATTCTGAAAATGATGATAGAAGTATTATTC
>CAIJKT010000202.1 GCA_903821255.1 uncultured Lentisphaeria bacterium
CCAAATGGATTTGGCCGTTAAACCGCCTTTCGCATCATATCCGATCTGCTCAATGCGGTTGCCTTTGCCGTCATACTTCCAGACATACTTGCCGGTCAGCTCCGCTTTTGCATTATAGTCAGTTTTTTCAAGCTCAATGCCTTTGTCATCATACTTCCAGGCAACTTTGCCGGTTAAATCGCCTTTTGCATTATATTTTGCCAGCTCAAGCATATTGCCTTTGTCGTCATATCTGCAAATATATTTACTTATTAAACCGCCTTTCGCATCATATCCCGCCTGCTCAATGCGATTGCCGCGGTCATCATATCTGCAAAGATATTTACCCGTCGAATCGCCTTTTGCATTATATCCCGCCCTTTCAATAAAATTGCCTTTGTCGTCATACTTCCAGGTATATCTGCCGGTCAAATCATTATTGGCGTTATACAATGCGCCTTCAATCTTATTGCCCCTGTCGTCGTATTTATCAATATATTTCTTTTTTATTCCCCTGGCATCCTTGTCGCTGAATTTCATAATGAAATAATCAATCTGCACCTTTTCCCTGACCTTGCCTTTTAATTCTTCAATTTCCCATCCAGTTTTTTTCGTCGCGGAAAATGCATTTGCAACTAAAAACAATAATAAAACACCCAGCAATGATTTTTTCATTTTATTAAGCGCATTCATGATTTCTCCCTGCACTGGCATGATTTGAGTTTTTCATATGGTAATAATATTGCCCGGCAATATCCTGGAATCAAGCGCAATTTTCCCGAAATGCAGGATAAGGACAGTCCCGGGATCATCACCATTTAGCCGGGGCGGAGCGGTGCAGCGCCCCGGAGTATTTATCGCGGTCAGTTATTGCCTGCATCCCTGGAGAGATATAATGTTCCATCCGGAACTGTTCATAGGAAATCTCATTGGACTTTATGTTTTTTTCGTAGATCATCTGATCGGAATAACCGTTGAGCAGGAATCTGATGTCCCTGAAGACGTCCGGGTTATGGGCGACTTTCCGCATACTGGGGACAAGCGAAGTCATGCAATTGCCGGTAATGGTGTTGTAGAATTGCGGATGCAGTCTGAGCCGGTTGCAGCGTTCGACCAGATCCAGCAGAAGTGTTCTGCATTCATCCGGAGTAATCCGCAACTGATACATGTAGACCTGTTCCCTGCGGTAATTGGTGCGCAGCATCAGCAAATCAGATTCCGTGCCGATGACATAAAGACTGCCGTACTGCTTGAACAAGCCGCCCATGGCGGTCTGGAGCTGTCCGTTCTTCAATCTGGTTTCGGAGGATATTACCAGCCATCTGCCGTCATTGAACCCGAAATCCAGAATGGTGTGCGCGACGGCGGTATTGCCGTCCCAGTATGACAATATCAGCATTACCTTCTCCAGTTTATTCAGATCATAATCGCCGGAGATATAGTTGGCGTCATAAACATTTTCACTGCGATAGTCAAAATCCCGGATATTCTGAATCGACAGCATATTGTTTTTCACTTCGATTGCCGGCATTTTTGCCCACGGGGTCTGCCAGTCGGCATCGTTGGACGGGGTAATCGTGAACCACCATGCAAGGACCGGCAGCGGCAGAATTGCGGCAATGACCGCGGCAATAAGGCGCCTGCGTTTCATAAACACGACTGCGGCGGCCAGCACGGCGGCGGCCAGCCAGTATCCCCAGGCGCAGAATTGCGGGAAAAAAGGAAGATGGAAGTACACCACCATGCCGCACCAGGCGCATACAAGCCAGTACGCCATAACGGCGGCAATCCAGCCTGCTTTCCCGAGGATGTGATGACGTCCCGCCATGCTACTTGATTCTTCCTGTTGTGCGCAGATGCTGCAAAAGAATTTTGCGCACTTCCTCAATCGCCGCGGCATTGTCCTGCACGCCGTGGTCAGATTCGACAATAAGTTCGCTCCGTGCGGAATTTAAATGCGAACTCCAGTACGGCACAATGCCGTCCGTGCCGCCAGGAACCCCGGCGGCGTCTCTGTTGCCGCAGACGGTGAAGTAAGGAACATTGGCGGCAAAAGGAACTTCGGACAATGCCCGCAGCATCTTATTTTCCGGCGCCAGATTATCCAGGCCGGTATCAATATGGATACTGTCGGCATCTTCCAGCTCCTCTGCCGGATTTATCCGTTTGCGCAGTCCGTAGATATGTTCTTTCAGGTAGCTTGGCAATGAGATCCACGATGACGCCCAGCGGGCAATAACCCATGTCGCCATATCCGCGCCGCGATGCGGTGTTGCCATAAAAATCACCGCCTTCACAAATCCGAGCTGTTCGAATACCAGCATATCCATCACGAACTGCTGCTCCGCGGGGGTGAGTTTTTTCTTTACCAGCACTTCCGGCGGCACAAGTTTATCTTTCAGTTGACTGCCGGTGTTCTGGATCGTGGTTTTGGACAGCAGACCGCCCATGCTGTGACTGACAATTATCATCTGATTGAAATTAGCCGCCGCTTCCGGTGTTTTGAAGTTGACCTGGGCCTCCAGCAGCGATTTGCGCAGCAGATAAGCGGAGTAGAGCACCGGATTGCCTGTACTGTAGGTAAACAGCCACATCTGATAATTATGGCGTATGTCCGGATCGTCCAGCAGAATATTCACCATCTGCACCCATGTTCTCGGATTTGACATTAATCCATGCACAAAAACCAGCGGGATCTTATTCTTCTGCATTTCCAGCGCGAACAAGCCGTAATTATCCGGCGAGTCGGCTTTAAACATAAAGGAAAAACCATCAATAATCGGCGGCTTGCGCAAGTCGTAAGCCAGCGGAGTAGTAAAATCCACGCTTAACGGAGCGGTCTTGTTATCAACCTTGACCGTGTCGACATTAAGTGTATTATACAGCTCAATGCGTACCCGGACATTGCCATTTTCAGCTTCTCCCATTCTCAGAAAAAAAGTTGCCGGGTGTGAAAGATAGGCAGTCGGCTTAAACGGCTTAGGCAGCGGCACGGGGTTGTC
>CAIJKT010000203.1 GCA_903821255.1 uncultured Lentisphaeria bacterium
GCACTTTCAGCGTTCTGATTCCGGTGCGCTCCTGTTCCTTGGCCTGAATCTGCATCAGCCAGTTTTTGCCTTCCTTCGACGCCATGCGGAATTCGTCCAGATCCTTGTTATAACCTTCGCGGATGATGTCGCCGTCGGTCAGGCTGAGCGGCGGCTCGTCAACAATCGCCTGCTGGATGCGCGAGGTCAGTTCCGGCAGTTCGGATAACTGCCCTTTAAGCTGGTCCAGCAGCGGCGTATTGAAATTTTCGAGCAGATGTTTAACGTCCGGCAGCATTGCCAGGCCGTTGGCCAGGGCAATCATGTCGCGGGCGTTGGCGTTGCCGATATTCAGCCGGGCGATAATCCGCTCCAGGTCGCGGATGGACCCGATCAGTTCGCGGGTTTCAGCCATCGTCAACGGATCGTCTTTGAAAGATTCCACCGCGTCGAGCCGGGCATTGATCGCGTCCCTGCTGAACAGCGGGCGCATGATCCAGTCGCGCAGCAGCCGCCCGCCCATCGGGGTTACGGTCTGGTCCAGCACATGCAGCAGCGTTCCCTGCCGGTTGCTGCCGAACATCGGTTCAACCAGTTCCAGATTGCGCTGGGAAATCGAATCCAGCTCCATATATTCGGCGTTGTGGTAAGTGCAGAATTTCTTCAGATGGTTGGCCGGCTGGCGAAGGTTTTCAGTGGCATAGTGAAGCACCGCCCCGGCGGCGCAGACCGCCAGGCGCAGATCGCGGCAGCCGTAACCGTCGAGCGACGCAACCTTGAAATGCCGCTTCAGCAGTTCCGCGGCGCTGTCATAAGCGAAAACCCAGTCCTCCAGCGAAGTCCACAGCAGTTTTTCGGCCGTATATGGAAATGCTTTCTCCTTTTCCCACTGCTCCAGCAGCGAGACCGGAATAATGCATTCCCTGGCGCCCAGGCGGCTGAGTTCGGTCTCCAGCTTCTCTCTGGACGGTATTTCCGTGACTTTGAATTCCCCGGTGCTGATATCGAGACAGGCCAGGCCGAAAACGCCTTTCCGCTCCGTCAGCGCCACGAGAAAGTTATTCCTGCCCGGCTGCAGAACGGAACTGTCGATGATGGTGCCGGGCGTGATGATGCGGGTGATCTGCCGCTTGACGATGCCTTTTGCAAAACGGGGGTCCTCCATCTGTTCGGCGATTGCGGATTTCACCCCGGATTCGATCAGGCGGGGCAAATGGGCTTCCAGCGCGTGATAAGGAAAGCCGCACATCGGCACCCCTGCCCGCTTGGTCAGGGTGATATCCAGAATGGCGCTGGCGCGGGTGGCGTCCTCAAAAAACATCTCATAAAAGTCGCCCATGCGAAACAGCAGAATGGCGTCTTCCGGAATTTCGGATTTAGCCTGCTGATACTGTTTCATCATCGGGGTCAGTCTGATGTCTTCCATTGCTTCCTCGTTTTACTTAATATTATGCAGTTTTTCTGCGCCTTTTAGCATATCTGACTGCGCCGATTCCGATTAAGATCCCGGCGGCGGCCAGACTTACGGACAGCGCAAACTCGTGCAGCGGCGGACGCGCCTGGATCAGAATTTTTCCCGGCGCCGCAATATCCATCACAAAAAATTTATCCACGTCGAACGATTTGGCTTTAGGATAAATCTTCCTGCCGTCCGCGTCCCGCCAGTAACTGCTGACGTTCTGATTGATTACAATGGTACTTGCCCCGGGACTGGTAAGTTCAACCCGGTTCGGAGTCCAGAGAATATCCGACAAGGCCCCTTTATACGCGAAAAACTCGCCTTTGTAATAAGGGCTGCCGACCGGAATCCGCTGATTCTTATATTGTTTCTCATAGCCCAGCAGCGGCTCGTAGGCGAACAACTGCGCGATGCCTTTGTGCGTGGATGCGTAAAGGCTGTATTTTTCATGCTCCTGAACGGTGATAATGGTATCGCTGGACACCGGCACGGTCTTCATCAGGCTCTCTTCGGTTATCCATTCCACGCCCTGCCAGTTGACATGCTGGTTGTAAATCAGGCCGGTGACGGAGATAACCATCAGCGCCAGCAGCCGGATCCGCACTCCGCGCTCTTTGAATTTTTCATAAAACCAGTCGAACCCGGCGCAGCAGCCGATCGCGATAAAGAAAACGACCAGGAAACGCCATCTGGTGATGCAGAAAAAGCTGGTGAACGGCGGAATGTCGCGCAGCCAGTAGCCCGGCAGATACGGACAGGTGGAATTGACGGCCAGCAGCGAGGCAAGCACAAACCCCCAGTGCCACCACTTGAATTCTTTGACCGCGGAGATTATGAACATGACCATGGCGACGATGCCGACGTAGCATCCCACTTCAAACCAGTTCCAGCAGAACTGCACCCTGGGGAAAGTAAACAGCGACTGCCCCGGATAGATCAGGGACAGCAGATAATGATGCAGCCCGATATCCAGCCGCAAATCCATCGCCCGCGGAAATTCCGACAGCAGTTGCAGCGTGACTATCGTCCGGTAGGCCCCCACTGCCAGAAACATCAGTCCGGCCAGCACAGCATGAAACAGATACCGGCGCGACCGGATATGCTTAATCAGCTCCGCCGCGAAATAGATCCCGATGAACACCGCGACGACCAGCGAAACATAATGCAGCGAATGGTTGACCAGCATCCCGGCGGTAAACCCGAACAGCAGCGCCCCGTTTTCACTGTCTTTGAGCCGCCGCAGAAAATAGAGCAGCCACGGCAGAAACACAATCGTGATCATTACCGGATGCCCCGCCGCCATGTGCAGCGACAACGCTCCGGACAGGGAAAAGACCAGGCTTCCCCAGAACCGTGAAACATGGTTGACGGCATAATCGCCCAGCAGCAGCCACATCCCGAAAGCCCCGGCCAGCACATAAACCATCATCGCCAGGCGCAGGCCGTAATAAGTGCCGAAAAATACGATAAACGGCGTCTCGATGCCGAGAATTGAAAGCTGCGGATTGGCGAATAACGGAACTCCGCCGAAATGCCACGGGTTCCAGTAGGGAAACTGCCCGTAATCGACAATCGTCTTCCGTCCGGCTTCGTAAAAAGCCAGGAACATATCCCAGTCGCCCAGACTGCCGCATCTATCCGGATATCTGATCAGCGGAAACCAGCAGTAGAAAACTACCGCCAGCAGCAAAACAGCCCACAAACCGCCGCGCTGTCTGAATTTTGAATAATACTCGTTTAATTTCATGCCGTTACCATCAACTCCTGAATTATGCTCCATAAAATAATCTTTAATCAGCATTATTCCAGCCGTGAACCTTAAACTCGATGCTTTATAATTCTCAAACTGCGGCTATATTAAACAGAAGTCAGAATTCAGGAGCCAGAAGTCAGAATAAAGCGAAGCAGACAGGAAACAGATTCTGATGGCCTGAACTATAAAAGGAATACGGATTTTATCATGAGCAATATCAGAGATGATTTGAGAAATAAGAAAGCCTTCGTCTGCGACATGGACGGGGTCGTTTACCACGGCAACCGGCTGCTGCCGGGGGCGGCGGAATTTGTCGAATGGCTGAATGCCAGCAATAAGAATTTCCTGTTTCTGACCAACAGCAGCGAACGCACCCCCCGCGAACTGCGCGAAAAACTCATGCGGCTTGGCATTGACGCCGCCGAAGATCACTTCTACACCAGCGCGCTGGCCACCGCGGAATTCCTGAGCCGCCAGAAACCGGGCTGCACCGCGTATGTCATCGGCGACGCCGGGCTGATCAACGCCCTGTACGACAAAGGCATTTCAATGAACGACTCCAACCCGGACTACGTGGTCGTCGGGGAGACCCGCACTTACAGTTTTGAAAAAATCGAAAAAGCGGTATGGCTGGTTTTAAAAGGCGCCCGCCTGATCGGCACCAATCCGGACATGACCGGCCCCACGGAACGCGGCATTGTTCCGGCGACCGGTTCGCTGATCGCCCCGATTGAACTGGCGGCGCAGACCAAGGCTTATTTCATCGGCAAGCCGAATGCGCTGATGATGCGCCGTTCGGTCCGCCGCCTGGGCGTGCACAGTTATGAGACCGCGATTATCGGCGACCGCATGGATACCGACATCATCGCCGGGGTTGAAGCGGAAGTGGATACCATTCTGATGCTGAGCGGCGTCACCGCCCGCGAAGACATTCCGCGCTATTCCTATTGTCCCAATTACATTTTCACCGGACTCGACGAACTGGTCAAAACCGTAAGTTGAAAATGGATTTGGTTGAGGA
>CAIJKT010000204.1 GCA_903821255.1 uncultured Lentisphaeria bacterium
CGGTCCCGACAATAAGAAAATGCCGATTTATACATTCTACGACGATATTACCGCTACAGGCGCGGAACTGACCAACGGGAACTTTGAGTCGTTCGATGGAGACAATCCGGACGGCTGGTGGTTCTGGAATCCGGACGCAAATCATCCGGCGCAAATAGTCTGTGATACCAATGCGCATGGCGGCAAATATTTTGCGGCGGCATGGAACCAGGGGGCGGTGGTGCAGAATATCAATGTAAAAGCGAATAAAGTCACGATACGCGGATTCGCGATGCCGGCCGGAGCCTGGGGCGGAGTAAAAACATCAGCAGTTGCGCCGAATGCTCCATAGAAATAGAAGGTTGCGGCTGTAAATTGAGAACTGAGTCAATGCTGTGATTTTTTTGCATCAGTCTGTGCGATATGCACTACAAGCAACGAAGAAAAAAATGAATAAGGCAAGAAACAAATCAAAAATGAACAACATGTCGTCCGCATTTGTAAAAAGGTTTTTCATAATACTCGTTTTTGCGCTGGTCGCTGCGCTCCATGGCGAAGACAACGCCAGCATAACTGTCGATCCGCAGAAAGTAATCGGCACTGTCAATCAGATGGTTTTCGGGAATAATGTCTCCTGTCTGCAACTGCCCTACGAGTGGTCTCATTCCAGGAATACCGGCAATGGCGTCTGGAATCCCGTTACGCATGATGCCCGGGCGGATTTTCTTGCTCTATTTAAAGAAATGGGCGTGAAGTCGGCGCGCTATCCATCAGGCAGCGACGCCAACACTTACAAGTGGACCGAATTTGTCGGTCCAAAGGAGACCAGACCCAAGCGTCTTTTCGGTCTCAATGAATGGCTGTCGTGGTGCCGTGAACTAAGCGCAGTGCCGGTTTTTACCGTCAATGAAAATGCCACGCCGGAGGAAGCCGCTGATCTGGTGGATTATCTGAACGGGCCGGCGGACGCCAACCATCCATGGGCGCTGAAACGGGCGGCCTGGGGACATCCGGAACCATATAATGTAACCTGGTTCGAACTCGGGAACGAATGTTATTTTAACAAGAAACGTTTCCCGGACGGCGCGGCATATGCCGACTGGGCCGCAAAGATTGACCGCGCCATGAAGGCAAGAGATCCCGGTATACGCCTCGGGCTGGTCGTCAAGTTTAACTGGGGCCGGGATGCTGCGGAATGGAATGAAAGCGTATTTAAGCGAGCGAAATTCGGTGACTTTGCCATCCACCACACCTACCCGAATGCTTTCGACGGAAACAAATATGAAGATCAGGAAAGCGCCATGGGAGCGCTGCTTATGGGGTCGGAACAATGGGCGGCGCTCTATCGGAAAATAAACGCCGACATCAAACAATGGAGCGGTAGAGATTTGCCGATTGCCGTTACCGAATTCCAGGGCTACTGGCCGGAGGGCAAAAACAAGGACTTCAACTATTACCTTTACTCCTGGGGGAACGCCTTCTTCTGCGGCGATCTGACCCGCGAGATGCTGATGCCGTCGAACCACGTCAATATGGCTCACTATTTCCAGGCAACGGGAATTCAACTAAAACCGGTTGCTGATTCAGCCGTCCGCAACGGCAAAGAAACAGCCTGGAAACGCTTCCCCGCCTTTTTCGTCTCCCGGCTATGGGGCCAGCACACGGGAACAGACATCCTTGCCGCCGATGTCGCGGCTCCGCTGGTGAAAATCAAGTGGTTCGGCATCGTGAAAGAAGCTCAATGCCAGGCCGTTACAGCCCTTGCCAGCCGCCGGGAAGACGGTACAATCTGCCTTATGGTATTCAACCGCGATATGAAAAATGATATCCCGGTAACGATCCGTGTCAAAGGTAAATCCATCGAGCGGGCAAAGTGCTGGCAGGTGACATCGCCCTCCCTGGTCTACGCGAATCCGGACAATACTGATATGGAGACGATTTCCGGCGCTGCTGTTGCCGGCTTGAAACCGGACGGGTTCACCGTAAAGTTGCCGAAGTTCTCAATAACTGCCTTTGAAATGGGTGTTTCCGCAGCGCCCGAAACCCGTTAATCAAGGATTTATTGCAATGAACATGAATCAGGAAATCACAAGCTGTCTTACCGATGCCACACCAGTGACACACAATCCGGACGGTCTCTGGAATTTATGTTTTGATGATACCAAATCTCTTGCGGGTCTGCGCAGCAGAGTCATGCTGCATGGAAGAAAGGCGGTGGATATTATTGCAGGGGCGAAGATTACCAGTCACACTGCCAACAGCGTCACGCTCGTGCGGTCATTGAAAGATGTTCGCATAATAACGGAGTTTCAATGGGACAAGGCAGATTCTCTGCTGGAAATTTCTGTTGTTATTGAAGTTCCGAAAAACGGAAAGCCGGTACTGGTTGAATCTGTTGAACTGGTTTCAATTCCGCTGAGCGGGCTTCCTGTCCCGAAACCCGCGGGCAGCCGCAGGAACAAAGCGGAAAAAGGACTTTGCTTCTGGCGCAACTGGCATGATATATGGTATGACATCGGCTCAAAGCAAGTCGGACTGTCCGGAATCGCTCCGGAGGTGTCCGCCGACACGGCATATCTTGCCGGCGGAGTGTATTCCGGCGACGGAGAGTGGTCGCTTGTTGCGCTTTACCGTCAACCATGCGACTGGCAGGCGGCCATCGCGGTGGAGGATGGCCGGTTAGTGGCCCGCAACCTTATCGGAGCTACAGTCAGGCCGCGGCAGCCGCTGCATAGCGATAAACTTCGACTGGCAGTCGGCCTGCCGCTGACGGGAGCTATGCCGGTACTGCATCGGGAACATCAGCCCCGGCGGAACGCTTGCGAGGCGAAAGAACATTTCGGCTGGAACACCTGGGAAGCTTATCACGGCTCGATCAACACCGATACTGTTATGAAGAACGCTGCCGCTATCGCCGCCATTCCGTGGCTGCGCGACCGCATCCGTTATATTACTATCGACGACGGCTGGGAGCGTAGTTACGGTGACTGGTACGCCAATGAACGTTTCCCTGACGGCATGGATGATTTGGCGCGCCGTATCCGGGATGCCGGATTTCAGCCCGGCATCTGGACTGCGCCGTTCTTCGCCAATTCGCAATCTGAGATCGCACAACTTCATCAGGACTGGCTTCTGCGCGACGGTGAAGTACCGGTACAGGACGGCGACCGTAATATCCTTGACCCGACCCACCCCGGGGTGCGCGCTTTTCTGTTTTCGCTGTACCAGCGTTTACGCGGCTGGGGTTACCGTTACTTTAAAACAGATTTTCTACGCGATCCGGTCATGTATGCCACGCCGCTGCGTCCTGAATACCGTCCAGGGTTGCGGCTGCACGACCCGGAACTCGGCATTGCCCGCGGCATGCGCGCCGCCATGCAGGCAATCCGCGCCGGAATTGGCGAGGATTCCTTCTGGCTTGGCTGCGGTACCGACATCGCTTCCGGCGCACTGCTCATGGACGGGTCCAGAATTGGCGGCGACATCGTTCCCTACTGGACTAGAGTGCCGTATCAGGCACGGTCTGTAATCCACAATTTTCACCTGCACGGTCATTTATTTCTGGCCGATCCCGACTTCCTTCTGGTAAAAGGGACTGACACCTGCCTGCCGGGCATGCTTGATGTGCCGGAGGACAGCGGAGTGCCTTACGAGGTGGACGCCTGGAAAGGCGGGCGGGCAAACGGTTTGGCGGAGGTGCGTTCCTGGGCAAGCCTGGTGATTCTGTCGGGCGGTCTGGTTAATCTATCCGACAAAATCGGAATACTTAACGAAGCCGGTCTCGACATCATTCGCACGGTACTCGAATATGCCGGCGGGAATGCCGCCATCCCGATTGATTTATCCAATCCGATTCCCCGGGTTCTCCTGCGCCGGGACGGCCGGCAATGCATCCTCGGGCTGTTCAACTGGAGCAATGACAAATCTGTGTCAGTTTTCGCCGGCCGGGGTCAGGGTATACCGTTCCCGGCTTCGGGCAGCGTTCACGATATCTGGTCAGGTGATGATATCCGCATGGAAAACGATGCAATAACTGTAAAACTGCCGCCGCGCTGTTCCCGCCTGTTGAAATGGGATGCCGGCACAAATAAAATTTCAGCCGGTTTTCTTAACCGGAACATTCCCGATTAAAGACTGTTCTGCCGTTATTGCATTCCGGTAAACATTCCCGTTTTGTATATATTATTTCCCGAATAAATGATTGTCAAGCGTTTTGTATAATGTATAATATACACAGAACGTTATTAATCGCGAAGGAAGTATCGAGTATGAATTTCCCTGTATGGACTAAGCGGGAGACAAACAGTCTCAACGGAGTATGGCAGTTTAAATTTACTGAATCCCGTGATTTCGACGACGATGCCGTTGCCGGGATTGAATATGACGACCTGATTTCGGTTCCTTGCGCGTTTGATGCGACGCCGGCTTATAACGGCAAGCGCGGTATTGGCTTCTATCGCACGACACTCACCGTCACGCCCGGCAAGGCGGCGCGAATCCTTTTCGGCGCTGTCGGCATGTACTGCAAAGTATTCGTTGACAGATGCAAAGTCGGCGAACATTACGCCGCCTACACCCCGTTTCAATGCGAACTCCCTCCGGCAGTGAAAGCGGAGCGCGAACTGGTAGTGATGGTTTGCAACCGTTTCGATTATGAACGCTACAAATTGCACGAGAATTACTTCGATTTCTACGCTTATGGCGGCATTTTCCGGGATGTCGAATTGCAACAGCTTCCCGACGGCCCTCTGATTGAATGGGTTGGTGTTGACACGCTTGATTACAAAACCGGCGCTTTACAGGTGAAAATCAAGTCAGTTCCCGGCAGGCAGACCCTGGAATTGACGCTGGATGGCAGCGACAGACAAGTGTTTCAGGACTGCGAATTCAAAGATGGTCAGCAAACGCTGGCGCTGATGTTAAAAAAATTCAAGCCCTGGTCGCCGGAGCACCCGGAACTGCATACGATCACCGTCGCGAATGGAACCGATACAATGATCGTGCGTTTCGGAGTCCGCCAGGTTTGGACTGAAAGAGGCAGGATAATCCTCAATGGCGAAGCCGTAAAACTGCTCGGTTACTGCCGTCACGAATCGCATCCGCAGTTCGGACCCGCTTTGCCTATGACCCAGTTGATCGGCGATCTGCAAATGCTCCGCGATCTTGGCTGCAACTTTGTCCGCGGCTCCCATTATCAACAGGACCCGCGCTTTCTGTCCCTGTGCGACGAACTTGGTTTCCTGGTATTTGAAGAAACTTTGAGCTGGCAGGCAAAATGTAAGAATTTTGCGGACCCGAAATTCATCGCGGCACAATTATATCAGGCTCGATCCATGATTTTTTCCAGTTACAATAATCCTTGCGTTATCATTCGAGGCTTTCTTAACGAAGGACAAAGCGATGTCGAGGAAGCCAGGGAGTGCTACACGGCGCTTATAAAGCTGTTCCGGGAACTTGATCCGCACCGCCTGCTTACCTACGCCAGTTGCCGGGTGTTCAAAGATTTGTTTCTGGAGCAGATTGATATCATTTCCTTCAATATCTATCCGGGCTGGTATCCTCACAACCCGGACGATGAATGTCCGCTCGGAGAAATTGTTCCGTACATTAACGTTCTGCAGGAAGGACTCAGGCAGCGCGGCCTCGACGACAAACCTTTCCTGATCTCTGAAATCGGAGCGGGGGCAATCTATGGCTGGCGCGACCCGATCTGCGCCCACTGGTCGGAGGAATACCAGCAGGAATATCTGCGGATTGTCTGTCAGGAAGTAGTGGACAATGACGGTATCGCCGGCGTGGCGCTGTGGCAATTCTGTGATATCCGCACCTATCGCGGCGGTTACGCGCTGGGCCGCCCTCGCTGCTTCAACGACAAGGGAACCGTGGATGAATTCCGGCGTCCTAAGCTGGCTTATAACACCGTGAAAACGATATTTAAAGGTTATAAGCAACAATAAAAACCAGGATGGTTAAAGCCGGCAGGAACATTTTATATGAATTTACATCATCTATTCCCCGAAGAGGAACTGGCGCGGCGGCGCGGGCGGCTGGAACATTTCTGGAATAATGATCAGGAACAGCGGACGATCATTGTTCCCCAGGCTAATGTCAACTATACAAACATTCTTGACCGCGATGAAGCGCGTCAGAAGTACAAAGACTCGCTTGAACACGAATCTCGTCTTGGTTATGATTCGCTGCCGGCATTCAGAACCGTTCTCGGCACTCCGGCGCTCGCCAGCGCATTCGGAGGCGCATGGCACATTGATGAAAACAGGATGTTCTGGATAGACCCGGTCATTAATAATCCTGAAGATGTGTACCGGCTTGCGCTGCCGCCTCCAATGAGCGGCCTGATAAAGAAATCAGTTGACAACTACCGCTATGCAGTGGCGGATATAGACGGATATGTACCGCCTCGCGTACCGGATATGCAGGGGCCCCTCAATACCGCATCGATGATGTGGAAACAGGAGGATTTCATTCTTGCCATGTATGACAACCCAAAGGAGGTACATCATCTCCTGTCACTGGTTACCGATTATATTATTTCCGTATTTCACTATTTCCGCGACACCTTTGAAGATGCGGAACTCCTGCCCTGGCCTCCCGTGCATATGCCGCAGAAATACGGGGTCGGCATCATTGAAGATTTTACCGAACTTATGTCGCCGGACCTCTACCGCGAATTCGGACTGCCTTATGTAAATCGTATCTCAGACGAATTTGGCGGTGTTTTCATTCACTGCTGCGCACGATTTAAGCATCACTGGGATGTGTTTGATGAGATACATAATCTTCGCGGACTGGATACAATGTGTCCGTTCACAGATCCGGCCGAAGTTGCCGCGCGCTTTCCCGATATCGCACACATGGTGCAGTTGTTCAACCCTGAGAAAGAGAAAAGGTTCGGCTCACGAACGGAAGATGCCGTACAATTCATTTGCGGACAAATACCGGAACAAACGCGGCTGATGTTTCTGGCATGGGAAACGGACAACGGCCTGGATGCCGGTTATATAGACGCGATTCAGAAATGCCGGATGAGTTCAATCGCCCCTGTAAAGCGTTAAATCTCTGATTCAGCCTTTTGACTCGAGCCGGAAGCGCGCGGGAGTGGTTTGCAGAACATCCCGGAAGATTTTGTGCAGCCGCTGGGCATCGCAGAAACCGGCCTGGACGGCAACGCTTTCGATTTTCATCTCTGTTTCGCGCAACAGCCGGCAGGCGGTTTCGAGCCGCATATCCTGCAGTAACTGGCCTGGAGATGTTCCTATTTTCCGGTTCATCAACTTGCGCAGCCCGGAATCGGAGATGCACACCGTCCTGGCAATATCAGCTACCGAGATATCGGCGGTGTGATTTTTCCGGATGAATTCCACCGCCTTTGCCACAATCGGGTTTCCGGTGGCCAGAACATCGGTGCTTTTGCGGACGATCGGC
>CAIJKT010000205.1 GCA_903821255.1 uncultured Lentisphaeria bacterium
AGTCTTTGAAGTTTTATGGTAAAATGGATGTGGGCCATCTCATCAGCCGCTGCACCAATGATACAGCGGCAATCGAAAACTCCGTCGCCAACACCATTGCCGACGCAACCCGCTGTCCGGTGGAAATCATGGCTTGCGCGGCGGCGATCATCATCGCCAGCATGGAGTACAAAAACTACGGCTTGCTGGTCATTTTGTTTGTCGGGATGCCGCTCTGCATACTGCCGCTGATTATTCTCGGCCGCATGATCCGCAAAACTTATAAGGCGTCGTTTGCCAAAATCGCGGAAGTAACTTCCAGGATGCATGAAGTTTTCACCGGGATTCTAGTGGTCAAGGCCTACAATACCGAAGAAAAGGAATCACTTGTTTTCCGGGCGGTGAACCGCAAATATTTCCGGATTATTGTCCGGGCATTGAAAATGCAGTTGCTGATGGCGCCGATGATGGAAATCGTCGCGGTCGGATCCACGCTGGTATTCCTGGTTTATTCCTACAGCCGGCATGTCACGCTTACCGAATTGACGGCGATGCTGCTGCCGGCGTTTATGGCTTATAAGCCGATCAAGGAACTGGCGAAGATATCCTCTTATCTGCAGCGCAGCATGGCTGCGGCAGACCGCTATTTCGCCCTGATAGATACGGATACCGGGATCAAGGAAAAGGAAAACGCCGTTGAAATCAACGGCTTTAATGAAGAGATATCTTTCAATGACGTAACTTTCTCCTACGATCCCGCGCATAAGATTCTTGACGACGTCAACTTTAAAATCAAAAAAGGCAGCGTGGTCGCAGTCGTCGGCGAAACCGGTTCCGGCAAAACGACGATTGCCAACCTGATCGCGCGTTTCTACGATGTTGATTCCGGCAGCATAACCATTGACGGCAAGGATGTCAGAGACCTGAAAATAAAGTCGCTCCGTGAACACATCGGGATTGTTTCGCAGGAAGCCATACTGTTCAATGATACTATCGCCAATAATATTGCATACGGCTGTCCGGATGCTTCCCGCGAAGAAATTATCGAGGCGGCGATGCAGGCCAATGCCCATCAGTTTATTATTGACGGACGCCATCCCGAAGGCTATGAAACTGAAGTCGGGGAAAAAGGTTTCAAACTCAGCGGCGGCGAAAAACAGCGTGTCGCGATTGCCAGGGCGATCCTTAAAAATCCGCCGATCCTTATTCTGGATGAAGCCACCAGCGCCCTCGATACCGTTACGGAACGACTGGTTCAGGAAGCGCTCAATCGTGTCATGTCCCACCGCACGGTTTTTGCCATTGCTCACCGTTTAAGCACTATTCAGCACGCCAACCTGATTATCGTGCTGAAGCACGGCAAGATTATCGAAAGCGGCACTCATACCGAATTGCTCGCTCACGGCGGCGTTTACAAAAAGCTGCATGATACTCAGTTCGGTAAATCTGGTTCCTGACCGGAGGCTTCTGATGGCTTTGCAAATAGGCGATTTCAAGGACGGTATTGTCCATTTCATCGGTTGCGGCGGTGCCGGCATGGCGCCGCTGGCGCTTATCCTGGCTGAACGCGGGTTCAACGTCTCCGGCTCCGACCTGGAACTCAGCGATAAAACGGAAGAACTGCGCCGCAAAGGCGCTGAAGTATTTCATGGACACGCCGCAGAGAATATCCCCGCGGCGGAAAAATGTCTGGTCGTCTATTCTTCCGCCGTCAAACCCGGCAATCCGGAAATGGTACAGGCGGCAAAAGCCGGTTTTCCCCGCGTGCGAAGAGGCGAGATGCTGGCAATGCTGGCCGCCGCCTACCGGCGGCCGGTCGCAATCAGCGGATCTCACGGCAAAACCACGGTTACCGCGATGCTGGTCCATATTTTACATGAATGCGGGGTTAAATGCGGGGCGATGATTGGCGGTAAAGTTAATTCCGGTTTGAGCGCGGCGGCCGGCGACGGCGATATCTTTGTGACTGAAGTTGATGAAAGCGACGGCACTCATGCCCTGATGAATTCTTTTCTGGGTCTGGTTACGAATGTTGAAGATGACCACTGCTGGAGCGTCGGCGGCACTGAACAACTGTTCCGCAACTTCAGCGATTTCGCCTGTAAAAGCCGTCACCTGATATATGTGGCGCATCCAAATTCAGACCGCCTTTTCGCGGAACATGCCGACGCTCAGCGGCTTGATCCGGACAAAATTCTCGCGGCCGGTTACTTCAAATATCTTTCCCCGGCAAAACAGCAGGAATGGAGAGGATACCAGAGTCTGAATGCCGCCATTGCGCTGGCGGCGGCAATAAAGCTTGAAGCAGACCCCGGTACTGCCGAAAAGGCGTTGGAGAATTTTCCCGGCGTCTCCCGGCGCATGACCTGCCATTTGAACACTCCGTCTTTGACCGTGATGGAAGACTATGCGCATCATCCCACTGAACTTGCCGCCGCGCTGGATTCTTTGCGCGGACGGTTTCCCGGACATCATTTCAGGGTGGTTTTTCAGCCGCACCGCTATGCCAGGCTGCGGCAGTATTTTGATGACTTCACGCGGATACTGCGAATTCCTGACTCGGTTTTTATCAGTCCGGTTTTTGCCGCGTGGGTGGAGAAAGGCGAACTTGGCAGTGAAGAACTGGCAAAACAAACCGGCCCGACCGCCTGCTTTATTTCCGGCAGATGGGAGGATATGCCAGCAATCCTGCTGAAACCTTGCGCTTCCCGTCCGCTGCTGCTGGCCATCATCGGCGCCGGCGATATTGAACAACTTATTCCGCACGTACTGTCCGCGGCAAATAAAGGCGCGAAAGATAATCTCCCGCGCTTTTAGCCTTTATTCAACAGGCACGTCTTCAAGGAACTGCACGAAGTTCTTTTTATCGCTGGCTTTCATGTAGGCTTCAGTGCCGGTGATAGTGCCGCGTTCCATCATGATTTTCAGATTGCCGTCCATGGAGCACATGCCAACCCCCTTGTTACTCTCGATGATGGTACGGATATTGGAAATCTTTCCTTCGCGAATGGTATTGGGCAGACCTTCCGTCCAGAGCAGCACTTCGTGGCAGGCCACGCGGCCTTTGCCGTCGGCGGTACGACAGAGCAGTTGTGACACGACGCCCTGCAAACATTCCGCCAGCATGGTGCGGATCTGCGACTGTTCATCCGCCGGAAACGCGTCAATGACGCGGTCAATGGTTTTAGGCGCATTGTTGGTATGGAGAGTGCCGAAAACCAGCATGCCGGATGAGGCGCAGGTAAGCGCCAGGCGGATGGTTTCCAGGTCGCGCATTTCACCGATCAGCACAATGTCCGGGTCCGATTTCATCGCCCCGCGAAGCGCCTTGCCGAACGAACTGCTGTGGATCCCGACTTCGCGGTGAACCAGAACGCAGTTATTGTTATGATGAACGAATTCGATCGGGTCTTCAATCGTGATGATGTGCTTGGTATGATGCGTGTTAATATAGTCAACCATCGCGGCGAGCGTGGTGGATTTGCCGCTGCCGGTAGGGCCGGTGACCAGCACCAGACCGCTGCGAAAGTTGCAGATGTCGATCAGCACCGACGGCAGTTTAAGCTGTTCCAGCGTCAGAATCTTCGACGGGATCTGCCGGAATACCGCGGCCATGCCGTTATAATTGTACAGATAGTTGGTACGGAAACGCGCCAGTCCGGCAATTTCATGGGCAAAGTCCAGGTCATGCTCCTTCAGATATTTCTGCCAGCGGAATTCAGGGCAGATCTCATGGAGAATTTTTTCCATAAGGTCTGCATCCAGCAGATAATTCGTCAGCGGTTCCAAGTCGCCGTGAACGCGGATTTTGGCAGGGTGATTGATGGAAATATGTAGGTCGGAGCCTTTTTTCTCCAACATCGCTCTGAGGTATTCGTCTATCATTGGCATGGTTGTGTCTCCCTCTTTATCCTGGATTACTTCTTTTTGGCGGCGGCTTGCTCGGCGGCGTATTTTTTAGCTTCGCCAATGGCGACCGCATCTTTAAACTGCTTGAGGATTACTTTGTCGTGGATATTGCTTTCCGCCACTTCCATCGTTATCTGCCCGGCATTGAATTTGTTAAAGACATTGCCGTCGAAAGTTGTCATCCCCTGCGTGGTGCCGGTCTGCATGACTGCTTTCAACTGGTGAGTTTTGCCTTCGGAAATGATATTCCCCACCGCCATGGTATTGATCAGCATTTCATAAGCGACGGTCAGACCGCCGGCAGCGGCCGGAATCAGCCTCTGGCAGATGATTCCGCGCAAGCTGACCGAGGTCATGGCGCGGATTTGCGGCTGCTGCGTCGTCGGGAACACGTCAAGCAGACGGTTCAGGGTGTTTGCCGCATCGCAGGTATGCAGCGTGCCGATAACCAGATGCCCGGTTTCGGACGCGGTGATTGCATTTTCGATAGTATCCAGGTCATGCAGTTCCCCAATGACGATGATATCCGGGTCTTCGCGCAACGCGCCTTTCAGCGCGGAACGATAGTTGTTGGTATGTTTGCCGACTTCGCGCTGCGTAATGTTACAGTTTTGTGACGGAATCAGCACTTCAATCGGGTCTTCAACCGTGATTACGTGGTCGTGACGCTTTTTATTGATGGTATTAACCATGGTGGCCAGAGTGGTGGTTTTGCCGCTGCCCAGAGGGCCGGTAACCAGAATCAGTCCGTTGTGATAGTCCAGCAGACGTTCGACAGTCGCCACATCCTGAGGCAGAAATCCCAGTTCGGCCAAAGTTTTCAGTTTATTGGGAACCAGCCGGTAAGTGCCGAAAGCGCCGTCTTTATGCATCATCAAGCTGACGCGAAAGCGGTCATGGTCTATTTCCAGCGCAAAATTCAAGTCCATCTCCTGGTCGAAAGTGTCCTTCTGCTCTTTCGTCAGCAGCACATGGTTAAGCCGCATTGCGTCTTCAGGCGGAATGACCCGTTCGCTGATTTTGACGATTTTCAGATAGCAGCGGATAAACGGAACGGCGCCGGCGGAAATATGCAGATCGCTGGCGCCCAGGGCGCGCAAGCTTTTAAGCAGGGTAATCATCAGCGGGGCGATTTCTTCATCGGTCATATTGGCGACATTGTCCAGCTTCGGCAGATTGTCCCAATCCGCATTTCCCGTGTCGTCCTGTTCTTCTTCCGGCGGAGCAAACATCTGGGGAATTTCGCCGGCGGCCGCCTGCTGGGCGGACATTTCCATCAGCGCCTGAAGTTTCTCCAGCAGCGCCATGGCTTCTTCTTCTTCCAGGCCCTGGGCCATGGAGTTCAATATCTCCTGGGCGAATGTTGCAAGATCGCAGCCCTCGCCTGTCCTGGAGATTATTTCCTGACACTGCTCGACAGTTAAAATATTATTTTCAACCAAACCTGATATTAACCACTGAATGTCCAGATTCATAGACCGGTCCTTTCTGAATTTTACAACTTCCCAATATAGTTTAAATCCCTGATTAATGCAAAAGCAAAAAAGTTAAAACCCGGCTAAAAAAATGTAAAGATTTTTCCAACCCCAGGCCGCTTCCGGCAACCGCCGCATTTTGTCCTGACCGGACGGCAGGCAGCGGAATAAGCCCCGTCACTGCATAAGCCATTTTCAAGGATTGAAAAACCGCTGATGCAGGTTATTTTATGTTAATTATCCAGGAGAAAATGTTTTATGAGCGACAGAAAAAAGATTGAATGGCTGCTCGGAGAACTGCCTGTTCTTAAAGAAAAAGGGATTCTCAGCGGCGAAAACGCGGACGCACTCAATAAATATTATCAGTCGATCATGCCGCCGAAGGCCAATTTTCAGCAATTAGTGATTATGTTTTTCGGCATTCTGAGCGCGGCGCTGATCGGCGCCGGCATCATCCTGATCATCGCCTGCAACTGGGATGATATTCCAAGACATATCAGAGCGGGAATGGCATTCATTCCGCTGCTCCTTGCGGCGGGATTCGGCGGCTATACGCTGCGCCGCGGCAAAGGCGCGGCCTGGCAGGAAAGCGCCGCGATTCTCACCGCACTATCCGCTGCATCTGCAATCGCCCTCATTTCACAGACTTACCAGCTCGGTGGAACACTGAAGGATTTTCTCTTTACCTGGATGCTGCTGTTTTTCCTGCTGATCTACATCTTCAACAGCGCCGGCACCTTCCTGATCTATGCCGTCGCGCTGACCGTCTGGAATTTCAACCGGTGGGATGTGTTCAGCGCTCATGTATCCCGGAGCGATACTTATTTCTTTGCCTTGTTTATCGCGCTCCCGCTATGGTGGCTGATCGTTAATTTCCGCAAAGCCCCATACGGATTGAAAAGTTCTTTGTTCTGCTGGGTCATCACAATTTTCACCTTACTGAACAGCATCCATGCAATGGCCGGATATAATGATCTTCAGATCAAGCTCTACTGGGCATTAATCCTCGCCGTTTTGTTTCTGGCTGGCGCATTGCGCCGTTCCGGCGGAGCCGGATTCTGGGGCAATCCGCTGCTGCCGTCCGGTGCTGCCGGCATTACAATTTATTCGGCAATCGCCTCCTTTTCTGATTTCTGGAACTATCATCCCTCATATTATTCTTCAGCAGACAATATCATGTATAAAGAATATTACGGATGGGTTGTCATCGGAATTCTCGGGGTGGCCTGGCTGCTGCTGCTGGTAAAACGATGGAACAATGAAGTTGAACTGATTCCGGCGATGCTGCCGGCGCTGATATTAGTCCCCGCGTTGATCTTTCCGGCGGCAGGCGGTTATGTGTTCGACCTTTATCTGCTGCTCGCCGGCATCGTCTTCATGCGATACGGATTCAAAAAATACGAACTGTTCAAAATCAACGCCGGAATGTTTCTGCTTTCACTGCTTCTATTCCTGCGCTTTGTGGATTCTGGTTTGGATATCCTGCTGCGGGGATGCCTGTTCATTCTGTTTGGCGTAATGTTCCTGGTGGTCAACATCATCGCCTCTAAAAAATTCAAGAAAGCGGAAAAAGAGCGGAAGGAGGCCGGAATATGAATTGCAAAATCATCAAGATCACCCTTTTTGCCATTGTGATTGCCGCGATGTTTGCAGTGCCTGCATTCATGATCAACAAGGGGGAGGAAGTCTTGAATAAAGGCAGAATCTATATTTTCAAGGCCGCGCCGGTGGACCCCTATGACTACTTCCGGGGCAGATACGTGAATATCCGGATTGAAAAAAACTATGTGCCGGTATCACCGGATACAACGCTGGATTTTAAATCAAATGAAGCAGTATATGCCTCAATAAAAAACGACAAAGACGGATTAGCTTATTTTGACAACCTCAGCAGAACTGTTCCGGAAAACGGCGACTATGTGAAAGTCAATTTCTCCTATCACGACAAAGATAAAGCTTATCTGCTGATACCGTTCAACCAGTTCTTTATGAACGAAAAGCTGGCGCCGGAAGCCGAACGGGTGGTCAGGGAAGCGTTGCTGAAACGCAAAGATTCCTGCGTGATAAAATTACGGGTTCACAATGATACGGCGGTGATTGAAGATCTGCTGATCAACAATACCCCTATCAGGAAATACATTCTTGATCTGCAAAAAAGTGGGAACAAGAAATAACGGCAGCCGTGGCGATCAAGCGCACTTATGGGCGCTGCCCTTCCGCTCGCATTTGTCGCGGCAGTCGCAGATCTGGCAGGCTTCGAACTGATCGTGAATATTTACCACGATGCCGCAAAGAGATTTACTCGGCTTCATGAAACAGTATTCGGAGAGTTCCAGTCCGATTTCACCGGCACCCTGCCCTAAAACCGAGAACACCTGCTTCAGTTCGTGAAGGGGCCAGGAACCGGCATCCGACGGACACAGCGAAACGCTTCTGGTATAATTATAAACTTCCCTGGCGTGTTTCTGGATATGCGAAAAAGCCTGCGTCATACATTCTTCCCTGATCACGTCAAGCCAGTAGGCGGCAAGAAAATCATCTTCTCCGATTTTGATCCTGTCGAATTCCAGACCGCAGGTGGCCGCGAAAAACAGAACATAATCGGAACCGGCGCTTTTGCTGCTCAATATCCGGCTGTTCAGTTCCACCCCGCCGGCGCAGATTGAGTCTTCTGTGCGGGAGATTACCGGCACTTTGCGCAGCAGCGCTTTCGGGGCGGCAACGCCCGATGCCTGCTGAAACAGCACGGAAAATTCATCGTACTCCGGTGTATCAGTCTGAATTTTCAACTGGCCAAGGAGTTTTCCGAAGTCCAGATCCGTTTCAATGTCGCTAAAAATTCTAATCATTTTATTTAATTTGTTATTTGACAATCCACTTTAAATTACCAAATTACAATAATGCTTAACTTATGATTATTCCTTTGCTGTTTTAATCTCTTTTTGCTGTATATTAGCATTTATACATGGAGGCGCTCAAAAAGCAAGTGAAAACGTTGCACCCGGAAAAGACGCGTATTCTGAATATTCCGCTGTTTATAGCGGGGATGCTGGCATTTCTTTGCGGGTTTTCGTCACTCTGTGCGGCAGATACCACGGAACGGGTTGACGGGCTCTGCAACAAACGCATCGTAACCTATTACGGGGAATCGGTTCATTATGACCGGCAGGATAATTTTGCGCCGCAAAATCTGCCTTTGGACAAACTCACTCATGTGAATTACGCCTTTATCGATGTCAAAGCGGACGGCAGTATCGGCTTTATCGACTACTTCGCCGCATTGGAAAAAACTTTCGGCGAACCCTGGAATTCCCCTTATAAAGGCGTCATCGGCCAGTTTAGAAAGTTAAAACAGCAGTATCCCCGGGTCAAATTCGGATTCAGTCTCGGCGGCTGGTCCAGGTCGGCTTATTTTCCCGTGATCGCCGCCGACCCGGCCAAACGCGCCAGGCTGGCCCGGCAGGCCGTCGAGCTGCTGCAGACGCACAAGTTTGATTTCATCGACATTGACTGGGAATTCCCGGGCAGCGTCCAGCCTCCAGATCAGACGGACAATTCCAATGACCTTGGACATCCCTATGGCACCGTCCAGGACGGTGCAAACTATGTACTTCTGCTCAAAGAACTCAGAGCCGAACTGGACGCGGCCGGAAAAGCCGATGGCAGATATTATGAATTAAGCGCTGTGCTGCCGGCCGGCATTGATGAAATGAAGCTGCTCGATATTGCCGGCATCAGCCAGTATCTCGATTTCATGAACATCATGACTTACGATTTGCACGGCTCCTGGGAGAATGTCACCGGACATCATGCGGCAATGGACAAAAACCCGCAAGCTCCGTATCAGGGAGATCAGGCGCTTTATTACGGCTCATACGCGCTGGATTACTATATATCGCACGGCGCCCCGAAATATAAACTGGCCGTCGGCAGCCCGCTTTATTCCCGCGGCTGGCAGGGGGTTAAAGACGACGGGCCGATACCGTCGCTGCCTGGCCTTTTCGCCTCCGCAAACGGCGGAGCAAACGGCAAACGTGACGGCGGCCGCCCGGCCGGGAAAAACAATTACTATGATCTGCTGCAAATGGAACAAGACCCCGCTTTCGTCAAATACCGGGACCCGGCTACTCACATGCCGTATCTGTATTCCGCCTCAAAAAGCGAATTTTACTCTTATGAAGATACCGTATCGGCGCAATACCGGGCGGACTGTGTAAAGAACCGCGGCTACGGCGGCATAATCATGTGGCAGGCGTGTTCGGACGGCCCCGCGGTCAATCAGCGGGATGCCATCACTAGTGTTTACAAGGATGCCTTTTACGGGGCGCGCGCAATTCCCGCCGGCAGCACCGGGCCGGTATCGCTGCCGAAGTACCGGCTGTCCGGCTATCTGCACAATTGGGTGGCGGAGGAATCCGGCGGTTATCTGCCGTTAAATCAGGTGCCTGACGCGTATGATATCATTCACATCGCATTCGTTGACGTTGCCCCGGACGGCGCCGTATCCTTTAAAGACGGCGGCAGCGCCGGACCGATCGTGACCCGCCAATGGGTGCAGGATAAAATAGCCGGAGGAAAAATCGTCACCTTCTCCGTCGGCGGCCGGAATGCGGGCGTTATGCTGGATTCCCCGGACAAAGTAAACCGGTTTGCAACTACATTCATTCAGGTTGCTGAAACTTACGGGATCAACGGAATTGACATCAGCATTGTGCGCGGTCTGGACGCGGTCGGCGACCCTGCCGCCCCCCCCCCGGCAACGCAGGGCATGATTGATGCACTTGAGATAATCCTCGATCACTTCGGCAGCGGATTCGGGCTGTTTCTGTCTCCGGAAAGCGCGAATGTGATGGGCGGACTGCATAATTACAACGGAGCATGGGGCGTTTATCTGCCGGTTATCGAACATTTCAAAAACCGGCTGACCGGGTTGCAGGTTCAGTTTTACAATGTCCAGGACGGCCTGTTCGGGCTTGACGGCAATATGTATTATCATGCCACAGCCGACAATATCGTGGCGATGACCGACATGCTGGTCAAGGGCTTTTCCGTCGGCGTCACCGGCTGGCAGTTCAACGGTTTGAAACCGGAACAACTGCTGCTCGGCCTGCCGGCGACATCCGCCGCCGCCCCCGCCGGAGGCTATGTAAGCGAAAACGACGTTCAGACCGCCTTCCGGCAGTTGACCGCAAACGAAAAACTGACCTCATATCTTCCGGATACAAATTTTCCGGATATCGAAGGCCTGGCGACCTGGTCGATCAACTGGGACAAGCAGAACAACTGGAAGTTCTCCAAAGCGCATCGCGTGTTCCTCGACAGTCTCGGCGAAGCTGTTCCGGACCCGGTCTCCGCCACACCCTTAGGAGCTGTAAATAAATAAACTTTAAAAGTTTCGCGAAATATCCCGAGGTGATTTTGTGAGTTGACGGTGAGGAGCATACCCTCAGGTATGTAACGAACCGGCGCA
>CAIJKT010000206.1 GCA_903821255.1 uncultured Lentisphaeria bacterium
AAATACAATCCTGATCCGGCTGATCTGCTCAAGTCGCTTGAATGAGTATTCAACCCAATCTCCCACAGAGCCTTCCCAGCAATTATCATTATCATCAACCGGACGCTCCAAGCCGTTGCGCAATAATTCCGGGTTGCCTGCCGAGGCTTTAAGTTCAGCGTTTTGTGAAAGCTCAGAGATTTCCCTGCGGAGTCCAGGCAGCCAGGCATCGTCTTCTATCAAAGTCTGTTGCAGTTCCTGTAGTTTTTGTTGATAAACTCCGCGTGGAGACAAGTTATTTTCTGCCGCCAATGCAGCCGCAGTTCCAACCGCCTGACCGAGCAGTGCACAGGTAGCCATTACCCGCGTGGAACTCATTGCTGAATGAGTCACACTGATATTCCTTCCCGCGAAAAAGAGATTGTCGATATTTTTAGAATAAAGCGAGCGGTACGGTATGCCGTATGGAGACGGCGCATGATGAAATATCGTCGGCTCTCCCGGATAGTTCAAGCCCTGCGGATGATGATCGTCCATGGTCCAGCCGCCATAAGCGATGATGTCGTCGAATTTGCCGCCGGCGGCGACGTCGTTCTGGGTCATAATATGGTCACCGACATAACGGCGGCTTTCACGTTTGCCCGGCAGAAATCCCACCCATTCAAGCAGCCAGTTATCCGCGCCGTGATCGCCATGATTCTTGATATGATCCCAAACTCCGAAAGCTATTTTCAGCAATTCGTCACGAAGTGTTTCCGTGTCGTTAATGGTGTCATTTTCGCCGCCTATCTCCAGCCACCAGAAATTCTGCGTACCTTCCAGCGTATGTTCCCGGTGGGGGAATGATTCATCCGATAAATATTTGTTTGCCCAGTCTGGTGGAATGAATTTCAGCGGAGAATTCATTTCCCGTGCTTGGATAAGACAACTCATGCCCATTGTTTTGCGGTCAGCAGTTTCAGGGGCAATAGATTCACCAAACTCCTGCCTGGATTCTCGTCCCATTCTGAATTCGGCTCCTGTTAACGGGGCAAGAATACTGTCGCCTGAACAATCAGCGAACAATCCGGATTCAACCGTATGAAATGTTTCGGTCGTTAACTGCCAGCCGGTAATACTTTTTATGCCACGTCCGGACATTTCCGCCTGATTGCATGAGCAATTCAACAGCAAAATCAGGTTTTCCTGAAATCGCACTTTCTCATAGAGAATGCTGTCCCATATTGAGAAGTTGGGACAGTTATTGCGGTAGAGGTTCTCCAGGCGTATTTCTTCAATTAGCCCGGTTTCAAGATTGTCTTTGCCATGCGCGCCGCAGACCCACATTCGGATTTCGCTGGAGGCATTGCCGCCAAGTACCGGCCGGTCATGCATGAGGACAGTTTTAATGCCTTTTCTGGCTGCGGCAATTGCCGCACACATACCGGCCAGCCCGCCGCCGACCACGCAGAAATCCGCTTGATGTGTAACAGTTTTCATTCTTTGATCCTTTCATTACAGTTAAATTGCTATAATAGTGATTTATAATGATATCAAAAAAAATATCAGGAAATATCCTCAGCGCATTTTCGCAGAAGCTCTATAAAGCGCTGTTCCTCCTCTGGTGTTTTGATGCCGGAAACCGCGATGGCGGCATATGTCAACGCGCATTAATATTGGCCGGATTTTGAGCATTTAATTTTGCCGGAGTCGAAATTGCTTTTTGTTGGTGTTTCTTCCGTTTTTTTCAGTTTTCTTCGTTTTTTCTTGATTTTCTTTTGTTTTCTTCGTTTTTCT
>CAIJKT010000207.1 GCA_903821255.1 uncultured Lentisphaeria bacterium
TCGCGATTCTCCCGGATGCCTTTGTGTTTGCCGGCGAGGCGCATATCTGCAAGTATGCGCCTTACCGGTAATTCCTCAAATCTCCCCGGGATATTTCGCGAAACTTGTAAAGTTTCATTTCTTTACAACTCTCTTGTGAGATATTCTCTGCGTTCTATACCTTCCATAATCAAGGTTCGCCGCTGGAACAGTTTTGAAATATATTCAGGATTTGTTTTGAAAACGGCAGTTATTTTTTCACGTGAAAATTTTACAAAATATTTCAGATTTAGTCATTTTTTCACATTGAAAAAGCTGCCGGCAGTTTTAGATTAGCGTCAATATTTTTTGTAATCAATCAATTGACCGGAAGGAGAATTATCATGGCTGCCGCAAAGACAGTACCGCAGGTGACTTTATCCAGTACCAAGAAAGAACTGATGGAAGCATATCTCGCCGCAAAAGAGGCATCGGAAAAGCGTTTACAGGAAGAGCTGAAGCCGGAAAAAGTCCGGGAGGAGCACCGGAAAGTCGAAACGATCAAAACTGCTGATACAATTGCCGCCGAGGACGTAATGACGCACATCAGCTCCTTGAAGTCGGCGATTGCCAAAGAGCTGGGGGACCTTGCCGAAAAACTTGATGCCGAAGCGAATAAATACCGCAAACTTCAGGAGGCTGTCGGCATCAAAGAGGATGAACTGAACCGGATATATGAAATTGACGCAGCCGCCTCGGCGCTGGCCGCGCTGGTGGAAGCTCACCGCCGGAAAAAACTTGAGTATGAAACGGAAGAGTCTGAGATGATTGCCGCGTTTGAGCGTCAGAAACAGGAATTCCAGGATGCCGCCAAAGAGGAGAAAGATGCTTTTGAGAAAGCCGGCAAACGCGCAAAGGAAGAATTTGAGTACAACTGGAAGCGGGAGCAGGAGCAGAAGCGCAACGCGCTGAAAGACGAGCTGGCTGCGCTGGAAAAACAAATATCGCAAAAAGAGACCGCATTCGATCAGGCTGTGGCGGAACGCGAGGCTGTTCTGGCGCAGCGCGACGGCGAACTCTCTGAACGCGAAAAGATACTCGCCGAACTGCAAAGTAAAGTTGACGCATTTCCTGAAACGCTGGAAAATGCTGTGGCGAAAGCCGTCAAGGAGACCGCGGTCAAACTGCAATCCGAGTTCGGCATGAAAGAAGCGCTGCTTAATAAAGGTTTTGAAGGCGACCGCAACGTTTACGAAGCGCGCATCAAGGGGCTGGAGTCTACAGTAACCTCCCAGGCTCGGCAGATTGAAGAGATATCCAGCCGTCAGGAGAAAGCCTACGAGAAAGTACAGGATATCGCTGCCCGCGCAGTAGCAGGCGCCGCCAGCCGTTTTACCGTCCCGGCGCAGTCAGGAAATGCTCCGGAACAGAAATAAGAATATTGAGCAAACATGAAAACCATTGCAAAAAAAGTTCCGAAAGTTGCCGGCAGGCCGAAAAAAGCACATTCAAGCTGGAAGACGACTGACGACTACGAGATCGAACTGCGCCGCCGCCGCATGAAGGAAGAACCGATGCGCGTTACGCCGGCCGTCCAGGCAGTTCTGACAGCCGCCGGCGCGCTCTATGTCCACTCGATAACGGAAGTTCCGGAAAAAGCTCCGGCGCAATTCGCCGCCGATATGTTCAAAACCGTCAGCAGCGCCGCCGGGATCGAACGCAAGCATCTGCTGTTATTGCAGCTTTGCCTGCATGAAGTTCCGGAGGCGGACGATGGCATAACCGATGACGCCGCCGGATTTGTCGCCGCTGTTGCCGAATTCGTCAATCGTCAGGCCATTACTTAAAGAGACCATAATCTGATTTTTAATGAAAAATCACCGTCGTTCTTCGGTGGATAAACGGCGAGGCCGGATATACATGCCTGATGACGGCTTGCAGCTTTTACGCCATGATGTGCCGGAAACGCGACAGATGCTGCCGCGCTCCGCAGGATCAGGCGTAACGAGTAATGTCTGTGCGGCAGCGCTATAAAATACAAAAGATGAAGCGGCTGAAATAAAGCGAAGACGCTAAATGTTTCGCCGGAAAGGATGGAAATGTCAGTTAACCGTAATGAATCATGTCCGTGCGGGAGTGGAAAGAAATATAAAAAGTGCTGCCTCAACGTGAAGTTCACAGCGGAGTCGCCATCACGTTTCCGGTTTGAATCCGGAAGTTACGGCGGTCCCGGTCGGCAATACATGCCGTCCATAATCAGTTACGAACAGATTACTCCAGGTGAGTGGAGTGAAAATTTTTGCCTGGTCAACCCGGCTCAATGCTTTGATTCCGAAGATAAGGCGTCGGCTTTGGCCGAAGCCGATCTGAATGATGCGTCAGCAGCCAAGTCTGACAGCGGCTCAGACGCGGATTTCGCAATGAGTCTCAAGAACAAGGGATACATGAAGGTGGATAATTTTCGGAGAGCAGTAAATTGAGTGGTAATTCCAGCATATTGCCGTGTGGTGTAAAAGCTCAATTAATTCAATGATCAGCTACGTGTGAAGTTGATTATGCCTGTATCGAAGTTGAATATTGAAAAGTAAAATTAACTCGCGGATGGGCGGACCCAGGCCGCATAACTGATTCTTTTATCGCTGTCGGCGCTGACATGTTTTCCGCTGGTATTTGGTACTTTTTTGTTATTTTCTTAATTTACATATTGACAAAAACAGAGATTTAATATATAATAACATTGGACAGTGTCCAAAAATAAAGCAATTGACCAAACGGTGTATTTTATGAATGGGAAAAGCACAGTAATCACACTTTCAGCGCTGATGTTGTTTTTTTGTATTACGATGGTTTCAACAGCGGCTGACGGTTTTTTCGCTTCCGGTCCGGATCGCGGCGCCGCCCTGCCGGCAGATAAAGTTTATCCTGCCGGACGGATTTTCCCATATACCGGTTTTTCGCCGAAAAGCGTAGAGGAAACTAAGCGGCGGAAGTTCACGCTGGCCGGTCCGGCTTACGGCAAAGGGATTGAAATTCTGATGCGGCAGGCTGCGGAAGTAAAAATGCCGGTCATCTTTTCATTGGATATTAATTACAAGGGTAAAATTCTGAAAAAAGAGGATCTGGCGGAAAAGGCGATTGACTGGAACGCGATTACCGATGACATCACACGTCAGGTAAAGACCGCCGCCGCCGACAAATCAATCGCCTGGTGGTATCTCACCCCGGAAGAGCTGCGCTGGTGGATTCCCAATGAGATAAAATATTTGGAGCTGGCGTATAAGGCTATTAAAGCCGCCGACCCGGACAAACGCCCGGTATGGATGTATTCCCCTTGTCACCGCAATGACGAAGCCATGGCGAAAGAAGCACGGTTTCAGGACATCGTCGGCAAAGGCACGTATGTCAATTACGCTGGACAGAAAGATTCAAGAGTCTGGGTGCGCTGGAGTATTGAGCAGGAAATAAGCGCCATCCGCCTGGCGAATAAGAAAGACGCGTTTCCGATTCTGGTGCCTGAAATGTTCCAGGAGCCTGCGGCGGAAGAAAAAGCCATGATTCCGCAATGGGTCAGGCATGACGTTTATCTCGGACTGGTTTCCGGAGCCAAAGGCATAGCTGTCTTTTCATTATGGGCGCGTCCGAAATTTCCGTCGCATCCGGTATATTATGAAACATATTGCAAGGTTGCCGAGGAACTTAACGGCGCTGCCGGACTCGGACAGGTTTTCCTGTTTGGCGAACCTAAAAATGACATTCAGATGAAGATTACCGGCGGACCGGCGACGGTCAACTGCAAATTTAAAATAAAAAAAGTGGAGACCTTCACCTATCCGGCAGTGGCGTTTGCGAATCTGGCGTATGGCAATAAACGGTATCTGGTTGCGGTGAATTCCGCCAGCAGCAATTTGACGGCTGAATTTACGGGCTTTCCCGAAGCAGGAATTGCGGCGGTAAGCGCCTTTTCCGGAAAGGCGGCGGAAATTCCGGTGAACGGTATTTTAAAACTTGAGTTTAGACCTTATGAAGTCATCGGCCTGGTCTTTTCTTCAACTGAAAAATAATTGTTAAAATCAACCAAAATTATGGGGGTAAAAAAGATGAAAACAACAGTAATCAACGGGAATCCTGGAAGGCGTTTTTTCACACTCATTGAACTCCTCGTGGTGATCGCGATCATCGCGATCCTCGCGGCAATGCTGCTTCCGGCATTGAATAAAGCCAGGGAAAAGGCCAAGGCGATCAAGTGCCTCAGCAATCAGAAACAGATAGGCACCGCGATCACAATGTATCTGGACAGCAATAATCAGTATTACTACAGTCCCAGCGTTGCAACGTCATCCGAAGCGGGCGATCCGGCCAACGGCATGAACGTGATGTGGTCGGTGCGTTTGAAGTTAGATAAATATGTGCCGACATATAATATCTTCTACTGTCCGACAAATACGATCACCAATGACCTTAATTGTTCATATGGTTCATTTTATACAATAGTATCACCGAATTATCCGAATTACCCGGCAGTCTCAATGAAAAATCAGAAATATGCCAAAGTCGGATTTTCGAGGCTTGCGTTAATCGGATGTTCCTGGAGTGTCAGCACACAAAAACAGTGTTACAGAATGATCTTCAGCAACGACATTACCAGTGAACCTTACGGCCGGCCTTTTTTGACCCACGCCAATCAGGTGGATCTGCTGTTTGCGGACGGACACGCGGCGGCAAAAGGCATCAATGAACTTAAGCCGCTGTATTGTCCGCAGATTTATCTTACCAATCCTGTAAATATCGGGTCCGCCGCGGACAGAAGCGGTTCATTTTATTACAAGCTTTAACCACAACGGCCAATGCAATTCTATCTGGAGCAAATTATGAAGTTTAACAATGTTGTCATGCTGTCTGTACTATTCGCCGCCACAGGTTGTTTCGGTTTGAATACTGATGTGAAAAAGTTTTTCAGTACCGGTGCCAACCCTGCGTCAACCCTGCCTGCCGATCAAATTTATCCGAAAGGTCAGCTTTTTCCGTTCAGCTTCTATTCAACCGGCGGCGGGTCGGAAAAAAAGCGCGGTGAACTGCTGCCGGAAGCGGAGATGCTGGCCGATCAGAAAGAGATTATCGACGCCGGCGTTACCATGATCGGACCGCAGTATGAATTGAACAACCGTATCGCCGCGGACGCCGCCAAGTACAAGGTGAAAGGTGTTTATACAATAATCCCGGTAATTGACGGGAAGGAAGTCACCAAAGAATATTTGAAGGAAATAAACGCAAAGAAAGAGCCGCTGGATATAGAGAAACTGCGGCAGTCGGTTTCCGATATCGTCAGCAAAGCCGCAGGCAGCAGGGATATTGCCTGGTGGGATATTACTCCTGAAGAACTGCGCCCCTGGGTTCCGCAGGAAGTGCTGCTGCTCAAGACCGCAACCGAGGCGATTAAGCAGGCCGATCCCGAAAAGCGTCCCGTCTTCATGTATTTTCCCGGCCATTATAACGGCAAAGCCATGGGGAAGCTGGCCGTTTATCTGGATATCATCGGCAAGGGCATGTACACCAATTACAGCAGTATGAAAAATTCAAGAAGCTGGTGCCGCTGGACTGTCGAACAGGAAATTGAGGCGATTACGCTTTCCGGTAACAAAAACTCCATTCCGATAGCGGTTACCGAAATGTTCCAGCAGCCGCCCGCGGAGGAAGTCAAACTGATTGACTCATGGGTCAGGTATGATGTGTATTCCGCGCTGATCGCCGGGGCCAAAGGCGTATTGATATTTTCCGCTTCTAAACGACCAGATTTTTCCGCCAGAAAAGAATATCTGAACGCCTATTTTAAAGTCTGCCGCGATCTGAACGGGCCGCTGAAACTGGGACAGGTGTTTCTGTTCGGTGCGCCGATGAATGATATTACTCTCACGATTACCGACGGCCCGCAAAACGTGCCGTTCAAATATAAGACTGCCGGGGTGGACATCACCTATCCCGCGGTAAGCATGGCGAATATTGCGTACAACAGCAAACGCTACATATTCTTGGTAAATTCCTCTGATAAACAGATCGAGGCAGTAGTCGGCGGCCTGGTTTACGGCAGCGGGGTAACGATTGAAGATTTGTTTGCCGGCAGCGAAAAATTTACCGCACCTGAAGGTGATTTCAGCATAAAACTGGAACCGCTTGAAACAAAAGCTTTCAGAATCTATAATGCTCAACCCTAAAATCTGCCTGCTGAATTATATTACACGGAGTTTCTGATGCCTGATAATGTGAAAGTTGTCCTTAACAGTATTCGCCGCTGCTTTTATCGCGGGGAACATGCTGAATTCGAATTTACCCTGATGAATTTCTTCCCTTATAATCTGCCGGGCTGCCGTCTGGAAGTGTCCGTCGGGGAACTCTGGTCGGATGCTTATGATATTCCGGTGTTATCAATTAATGCTGTAAACATCAAGTTCAGATTCGATACTGCGATCCTGAAAAGCGGGGAGTATGTTCTCAAATGCCGTTTGTTGCAGCAGGATAAAACCGTTGCCGGAGCCGGCTTCAGCATAACGGTGGCGACAGCCCGGAAACGCGGCTGCATGGAGTTATGGCACTGGCCGGCGACAGTTCATTACAACGCGCTTGAAGCTGATGATGAATCGGCCAGACTTGAAATCGACAAACTGGCGGCAATGGGCTACACCTGGGCGCAGCTCAGGGCAAGCTGGGCTGTTGTCAATCCGGGAAAAGCAACTGATTTGATCGAATATGCCATGGCGCGCGGCATTGATATGGGCATTCTTATTGAAAACGGCAATGGAGGCTGCTTCAGGGCAGACCGTGATGTGCCGCCGGAGGCCAGGCTGATTGACAGCAGCGGCAAGGTAACCGAATTTGTTTTTCCTCATCATCCAATGGTGTTGAATAAGCATCGGATATTACTCGAACGCATCATGCTGCTGTTCCGGGACCTGCCTTCATGCACCACCGTTTTTGTGAACAGCGAAGTGGAAGACAAATTGAAACTGCCATGCAATCCGGAAGCGCTGAAAATGCATGAAGCGGCGCTGGGCTTTTCGCCTTTGGAGAAATTGAAAAGTACGGAACGTGTCTTTGCCTCGCCCTATCCTGATGCGCCGTTTGTTTCACCCGGCGTAATTGCCGATGATGATCCGGAATATCTGTACGCAAAATACTTCTTTAAGCACGGCGACGGCTTCGTCATAACCAACAGCACGATGGCTGAAGTTATTCACCGCTACCGTCCGGATGTAAAAGTTATTACCGATCCGCTGAGACTTTGTTCCGTTTACGGACGTTTCAACGGCGCGGACATTGTGAGTTCCTGGACGTATACCAACCCCGACCCGAAAGCTACATTATTCATAGAAACGCTGCTGGCCGAGGCCCGTCCTGACAACAAGGATGTAATTCATACCATTTCCCTGTGGAACTATGCCGGAAGCCTTGTCCCCAGCGGAAAAGACCGTTTTGCCCGCGATAAGACACTGCGCATGGAGCCGGACCGTTTTCTGGAAAATGCCTGGATTAATTTTGCGCGCGGCCCCAAAGGCATCGGAACTTATTTCGGCAGTCCCATGGAACTGTTTTTCGAAAACGGCGATCCGTTCATATATTCCCCGGAAACGGAAAAAGCCATCGGTGATTTTGCGATGAATGTGATGGCGCCATTCGGAGAAATGGTCAGAAAAACCGCCGCGGTCCCGCGCCGGGCGGCTATTCTCGACTCTTTTGCCTCCAGGGTTTATGGCGTCTGCCCCCGTCCTTACAACCACTATCCGAATTATTACATCTACAACTTTTATACTGTTTTGAACATGACGCATATTCCGGCCGATGTGCTGTTCGACGAAACCATAGTTGAAAAAGGGCTTGACAGCTATGATTTGCTGGTGCTGCCCAACTGCGACACCTTGCCGGAAAGCATCTATAAGGAGATATTGAAGTTTGTCCGCAAAGGTGGAATAGTCGTTGCTGACCAGTATCTCCGGGCGGACATTCCCGGCGTCATCCGCTTTGACTTCGATTTTACCTACCGCTCCCGCGTAAATGCCAATGCCAATGCGCGCGGAATAGATTTTGCCGTAAAAGACGATACTGCTTTCCGTCAGGACAGCGATGAAAAACAGCTTGAAGGGGTCACCGCCGAAGCTGACCAGCAGGCGCTTGAAACCTATGCGTCTAAGATCCGCAAAGAACTTGACGGAAAAATTGTCCGTGACGTGGATTGTTCATCGCCGCGCCTGCTGCTGAATATGCGCGAATACAGCGGCATAAAATATCTTCTTGTTGCAAATGATCACCGTACTTACGGTGAGCGTGTCGGCCAATACAAATCGATGCTGGAAAGGGGGCTGCCGGAAAGCGCGGAGTTTACTATCCGCAATCCCGGTTTTGAGCCGGTAGTTTACGAACTGACGACTCACCGCCTGCTTGGATGCCGCAAAAATACTGAAGGGAATTATAATTTTGACTTGGATGTTCCCGCCGCCGGAGGGTGTATTGTTGCATTTTATCCGTCCGGGATGGAGGCCGTCAGTATTGAAGCACCGCCATCCATCACACGCGGAACGCGTTCAGTAATAAACGTCTCGCTTGGAAATGCAGCCGGACTCCAGCCGCTGAAAATTGCCATGACAGACTCGAAAGGTTGTCGCAGCGAGTTCAGCGGATACTACCTAGCGGAAAACGGATCATACTCGATGGAATTTATCCCGGCGGCAAATGAGCCTTCCGGAAAATGGTCTGTGGAAACCACTGACCTGACATCCGGCGGGAAGTGCAGAAAAGATATTAATATTGCTTGACGCTGGTTCGCTCAACAAGCGTGCTATGGGCATGGCTGCTTTCAGGCTTTTCGCCGTCCAGAATCCATTTTTGCAGCATATCGACAGCGGCTTCGCCCTGTTCGCGCGCCGGTTCAGTAAAACACGACAATCCGTTGAGTTCCGCATCCGGCCAGGTGATTCCGTCATAGGAGATAACCGAAAGGTCGTCGGGTATTCTGATCTTATGTTTCCGGCACGAACTGAAAAGCAGTGCGGCCCGGTAATCGCGAACTGTAAATATTGCCGTCGGCATATTTGTTTTGAGCCGGAGCAGATAATCATCGGTTTTCTCATGGTCTTCCTGGTAAATATCTGCCAGGCACCACTCCTTGTTAAATTCCAGATCTTCTTCAGCCAGTGCGCCTTTGAATCCGGTGAAGAACTCTTTGTAAAAGTAATTTTCCGGAGTGCCGAGCCAGATTCCGATGCGCCGGTGTCCCTTGCCTTTCAAATACCGTACCGCGTTTCTGGCAATTTCACGAAAATCCAAAAATACTTTTACCGCATCAAACCCGTTCATATCCGAAGCTATGACGTAAGGGATGCCGGCTTTTTCGAGCGGTTTGATCAGGTCTGCATAATTACCGCACTGCAAGTATATGACGCCCTGGATGTCGCCTTTGGTGTACAGTGTTATGATTTCATCGGTGACAGTATCCGAGTCGGAAAAATTCATCAGATATTCGGAATTCTTCCTCTCCGCGCCGGCACAGGCGCCAAGCAGTAACTGCGACGCCACCGGCAGATAATTGAAAGTTCCGAAGTCCGAGGTTTTCAGAAAAAAACGCTTGAGCACCGGACGTCCGACCAGGGTTCCGGTCACCAGCACGCCGCGCCCCGGATAAAGCTGCACCAGCCCCTCTTCCTGCAGCAGGCGGAAAATATTATGTACCGTACTTTTGGAGATGTTGAGTTTTGTGCCGATGGAGCGGGCCGACGGCAGATAAGACCCCGGCTTGTATTTGCCGGATAAAATAGCCTCCCGCAGATAGGCGCGTCCGCCTTGGGCTTTTGATTTGATTGTATCCGTCATTTTCGCCTCCCGGCAGTCATCACCCGGCCACACTATTGCATCCGTACATTATAATTTATAACCGCAAGGCATGAAAACAAGAAATCACGGAATAAATCCCGTGGAATTTACCACAAAAAACAGCGGGAAAAATGTTTATACACGGACTTTAAGTCCGGCGTGATATCTTTTTATCGAAAACAGGTTGCAAAACCGGCATTCAAGATGCAATTTATTAAAAATAACAATCATGATTAATAATTAACTGGATATAACTATCATGGAAAAACATACAATTTCGGTTTTGGTTGAAAATAAATTCGGGGTTCTGGCCAGAATTGCGGGACTGTTCAGCGGCCGCGGCTACAATATCTCGTCGCTGACCGTCAACGAGACGCACGATCCGAACGTATCCAAGATGACAATTGTCACCACTGGCGATGAAGCGGTGCTTGAACAGATTGACAAGCAGCTTAACAAACTGGTGGACGTGATTAAAGTCGAAGACTTGACCGGCAGCCGTTTCATCGAGCGCGAACTGGCATTGATCAAAGTCAAAGCAGAGAACCATGAGCAGCGTTCACAGATACTGCAACTGGTCGAGATTTTTGAAGGCAAGATCGTGCTGGTCCATACCAATGAACTGGGCATTGAGCTTCACGGCAGAGCGGATAAAATTGATAATTTCATTGAACTGATCAAAGATTATGAAATTGTCGAGACTGCGCGTTCCGGCCGGGTGGCGATTTCGCGCACCGCGGTGAAAACTGAGGATGTCAAGACCATCAATTAACGACAGGGCTGATTATGGATAAAGAGGAGAGACCGGAACCGGATGATATCCAGCTCCCGGAATTCGATTATCCGGAATATCCCAACTGGAAACGCGGACTGAAGTGGGGCTTGTACGCCGGAATCCCGTTCGCGTCTCCGGCGTTGCTGCTGCTTGTTTTCCGGTCGGAATCTTTGCTGGTCAAAATATTTTACGTTCTGATGATTTATATCGCGTCTTTTCTCATCATTGGAAGTATCGGCGCCTTTCGTCCTGACTGGGACAAAAAGTAAATATGACCACAGCTCCTCCGGTAAAAATCCGCTTTTCCCAGGGTACGCTGCTGCTTGAAGCCACTCCCGGACAACTTATTCCGGTTGCCCGTGACGTGATTTTCGATGAACGGGTCAAGCTCTACCGGGCGCAGGCCTATAAATACGCCAGAATAATTATCGCCCTCCGGGAACACAAAATTGATTTTATCGACGAAGCCCGCGCCTATTCGCAACTGGAGCTTGAACTGCATGCCGGATTTACGCCGCGTCCGCATCAGCAGGAGGCGTTCCGCTGCTGGCGCGTGGAAGCTGCCGGGCGGGCGATGATCGTGATGCCGACCGGTTCCGGTAAGACTTACCTGGCGGTCATGGCGATAAGCGCGATCAAGCGTCCGGCGCTGATTGTCGTTCCCACCATTGACCTGATGCAGCAGTGGGCCAGTTCGCTGGAGAAGTTTTTCCGCTGCAAGGTCGGAATGCTCGGCGGCGGCAGCCGCGAAATCGAGCCGGTCACGGTAACGACTTACGACTCGGCGGTGATACACATGGAATTCATCGGCAACCGTTTCGGCTTCGTTATTTTTGACGAATGTCACCATCTGCCTGGCCAGGTCAACCGCACCGCCGCTTCCATGTGCCTGGCTCCTTACCGCCTGGGACTGACAGCCACGCCCGACCGCGATGACGGCGGCACTGAGATTATGGAGGAAATGATAGGACCGATAGCCTAACAGATACATATCGACGAACTAGA
>CAIJKT010000208.1 GCA_903821255.1 uncultured Lentisphaeria bacterium
AGTTGGCCATGATTTTCGGAGTTTTGACCAGTTTCGCGCCTTTATCGAAATACTCTGATACGGCTTTCTCCAGCGTCAACACATGGGCGTCGTAAGGCGTCAGGTCGTAGTCCAGGACAAAACGGTCACGGGTGGCTTCCGGCAGTTCCGGCAGTTTCAGCCGTATTTCTTCAATCTGTTCAGGCGTGAGCGTAATCGGCATCAGATCCGGTTCCGGGAAGTAACGGTAGTCGTGGGCGTTTTCCTTGGACCGCATCAAATAGGTTTCGCTGCGGTCGTCGTTCCAGCCGCGGGTTTCCTGCGTGAGTTTGCCGCCTTCCTCCAGTACCTTTTCCTGACGCCATATTTCGTACTCCAGCGAACGGTGGATCGAGCGGAAACTGTTGAGGTTCTTGATCTCAATTTTAGTGCCGAACGGCTCAGCTCCGAGCAGACGGATGGAAACATTCACGTCACAGCGCATCTGGCCTTTTTCCATGTCGCAATCGCTGATCCCGGCATACTGCATGATCTGTTTCAAAGCGGTAAGGTAGGCATAGGCTTCATCGGCGGTGCGCATGTCGGGTTCGCTGACACATTCCATCAGCGGAACGCCGGCGCGGTTGTAGTCAACCCCGCTGCAATTTGCGTAATGGGTAAGTTTGGCAACGTCTTCCTCCAGGTGAATCCTGGTCAGCCCGATGTATTTATCCGCCATTTCCGCACCTGAGAAACCCTTGCCGTAAATATGGATTCGGCCATTCGAGCAGAACGGCAGATCGTATTGTGATATCTGATAATTCTTGGGCATATCCGGATAGAAGTAACTCTTCCGGTCGAATTTGCTGAATTCGGCGATTTTGCAGGAACACATCACACCGGCGGCGACGGTCCGCATGATCGCCTCTTTATTCGGTGTCGGGAGTACGCCGGGATAGCCCATGCAAACCGGGCATACCAGCGTATTCGGGGGCTCCCCGTATTTATTCGGGCAGGAACAGAACATTTTGGTCTCGGTTCTGACCTGAATATGGACTTCCAGTCCGATTACTGCTTCATATTTAGACATAGTTCAACCCTTTCTTGCCTGACTTATCAACAAAAGATTACGTAATTTATATGCTAATGGTATAATTTCCAGCTTTACCGGCATAATTTAAGACCTTAAAATGCGTTTTTGAAACTCATGTATCAGCGTTACTTTGGGCTATGCTCCTGCATTTTGCGTTTACTTTCTTCCATGACAAAATCGAAACATGATAGTGCGGCCTTGCGGCAGGCACCTTCGCTTCCGCCGGAGAGCATCCGGACGACTTCCCGCATTTCTTCTTCAACTTTCTGGCGGCGTTCACCGCCAGGAAGAATGCGCTCTACAGCGGCAGCCAGATTTTCGGGGCTGGCTTTCCATTGCAGATACTCTTCAAATACCTGCTTGTCAGCGATAATATTAACCATCGTAAAAAAACCGCGATACAGGCGCACCAGCATTCCGGCGACTACCAGCGTGAGAAAATTAAGCTTATAGGCCACGACCAGCGGCAGTCCGGCGATTGCGGATTCGACGGTGACAGTGCCGGAGGCCGCGAGTCCGGTGCCCGCCCGCTGCTGCCAGTAGGCGGTATCGCCGCAGACCAGTTTAATTTCCAGCATTTTCTCTGCGCTGTGTGCCGCGGTGAATTTCCCCATAATCTCCTTGCAGTGGTCGAGGATTTTTTCTCTTGGAGTGGAGATGACAAATTTCAGGTTGGGGTGCTTGCGGGAAAGCAGCAGGGCGGTTTCCAGCATTGGTTGAAGCAGGCGGCTGATCTCCATGCCGCGGCTGCCGGGCAGTAGCAGGACAGTGTCCGGATCGCGTTCAATGGACTCGTTGCGGCGCAGAGCAACGATATCCACCAGC
>CAIJKT010000209.1 GCA_903821255.1 uncultured Lentisphaeria bacterium
CCTGCCCCGGTTTTGAGGAACTGGCCCAACTGGAGTACAGTTCATTCGGGGTATGGCCACCGGCAATAAAACCCAATGTCACGCTGGACAACAGTGCTGCCTGTGAAGGTAAGACATCGGTAAAATTCACCGGAATAAAAAGCGGCAGCCTCAATCGCTTTTTCCCGGTTAAATCCGGAGAAAAGTATCTGGTTGGCTTAGACTGTCTTAATTCCGGACCAGGGGTATGCTACAGTGCCGTAAGCTGGCGCTCCAAGGGCAAATTCATGGAAAATACGGCGTTGAATTACGCGTTTTTTCCGGAAGGCGATGCTCCATGGAAAAAAGCGGCTGGAATTGTGACTGTTCCGCCGGACGCTGACGAACTGGTGTATGTAATAGCGGTGGATGGACAGGGACCGCAGGAATCCTGCAATGTCGATAACCTCATGCTGTACAAGCTTAAATAACAAATCAAACCAGGAGATAGTGAAAAAATGAAATACAAAATCGGGAAAATGTTTACATTGGCGTTCCTGATTCTTTGTTTTACGGCATTGATGGCAGTCGGCCCGCTGTATGCCGCGGATCAGGATAACGCTGCTGCGGGTTTAAAAAAGGAAGACAAAACTGAGCTGAATGCCGTATTGTCCGAAATCAAAGCCGGAAAATTAACCAACTTGATTCCATGTCCAGGTTTTGAAGAATTGGCTAAGCTGGAGTACAGTTCGTTCGGAGTTTGGCCGCCGGCAATAAAGCCCAATGTCACGCTGGACGATAATATTGCCTGTGACGGCAAAACATCGGTTAAATTCACCGGGATTAAAAGCGGCAGCCTCAACCGTTTCTTTACGGTTAAATCAGGCGAAAAATATCTGGTCGGTTTATACTGCCTTAATCCCGGTACAGGAGTATGCTATATTGCCGTAAGCTGGCGTTCCAAAGGCAAATTCATGGAAAAGACGGTACAGAATTACACATTTTCGCCGGAAGGAGCTGAAAAATGGAAACGCGCTGCCGGCATTGTGACAGTCCCGCCGGACGCAGACGAACTGGTATATGCAATAGGCGTGGAAGGTCAAGGCCCGCAGGATTCATGCAATGTCGACAGCCTGATGCTGTACAAAATTGAATAGCAGACAATCGCGCAATGACTGACATTCATGATCCATCACGCTTTCGGGTCGGTACGCTGGTTTACAGCCGTGCCGGCCTGGTGACGCTGTTCGCCTGGCTGCTCTGGGGGGATTTCGTCTATACCTTGATGGAAAGCGTGATGCCGTCGCTGCTGCCGATGATGTTGCGGGATAACGGCGCCAGCAATCAGGCGATTGCATTTATCGTATCCAGCATATACATGGTGGTCAACGCCGTCGCCAACCCCATTATCAGTTACAAATCCGACCGCTTCCGCAGCCGCTGGGGGCGTCGCCGCCCGTTCATTCTGGTGACCACGCCGTTTGTCGTGATCTTGCTGGCGCTGATTCCGTTCGCTCCGGAGATATCGCGGGCGACGGGCGGTGCCGGATGGTTAGCTGGGTTGCTCAAATACAGCCCGGTGACTTCTCTCGTGCTGATATCCGGCGTACTGGTGGCGGCTTTTCAGATTTTCAACATGTTCGTCTCCTCGGTTTATTATTATCTGATTGCCGACGTGGTGCCTGAAGCATTCATCGGCCGCTTTTACGGGCTGTTCCGGGTATTCGGCACGCTGGCCGGGCTGTCGTTTAATTATTTCATTTTCGGCATGGCGAAAACACACATGCACGAAATTTTCATCGGCATGGCGATATTCTACGGCTTTTTCATCACCCTGATGTGTCTGCGGGTAAAAGAGGGTGAATATCCGCCGCCGGATGAAAAAGAAAAACGCGGTCATTGGTGGAGCGGCATCCGCAATTACGCTGACGAGTGTTTCGGACATCCGTTCTACTTGCTGATTTTTTTGGTTTACGGGCTCAATATATGGGCAGGAGCGTCCAATGTGTTCGGCATTTTTTTCAGCCGTGACCAACTGGGTTTGACTCTGGACCAGATCGGTAAAATGAGTGCTTATATCGGAGTATTCAGTGTGATTATCATTTATCCGCTGGGCATTCTGCTTGATCGCTGGGGCAGCCATAAATCAATGATTGCAGGTCTGCTTGGTTCCGCGGTATTAAAATTGATCAGTTTTTACTTCATTCATGACTACTGGTCACTGTTGCTGTGGAGCATTTTATGCAGTGTGCCTTTATGCCTGACCGGGCTGGCAATCATGAAATGGCTGATCGATCTTTACCCGCGCGAACGGTACGGACAATTCGGATCGGCCGGAGCGATGGTATCTTCCATCGGCGCCGCACTGATCGGGCCTCTGTGCGGACTCTTTTTCGACTATGTAAAAGATTACCGCTATGTGTTTTTGTGGGCGGTTCCGTTCTATCTGGCCGGTGCCTGGACAGCATGGCTGGTGTATCGCAAATGGAAGTCAATGGGCGGCGAAGCAGGATACAGGGCGCCATAAAAATCATTCTCTAATTATGACATCCTGGATTTTATCGCTTTTCGAGCCTGCCGTTATACTTTCGGTTGACAAATTTACTATATATGTAAGGATAATCGGTGAAGTTCTAA
>CAIJKT010000210.1 GCA_903821255.1 uncultured Lentisphaeria bacterium
ATTTCTATTGTGAATATAAAAAAACACATTATAATAATAGTTATATATCTCAAAAATCCAAATATCCAAGGTGATAAAATGTTGAAGAAATATCTGGAAGATCTGGAAAGCCGGATTGAGCCGACTGTTGAAGAAGATGTCCTTGCGCAATGGCAACGGTTCTGGAACAGATCAGTCGAAGGTGAGTTTTTTGTGCCTGTCCGTACTCCGGCGCCGTCAAAACTGGAATGGCCGCAGATCAACATTAATGATGCGATTGAGGATAAAAGTTTTGAATTAATGCTGCTGCAACAGCTTGCAGGGGTAAACAATGTTCTGTCCAATTCATTGGGATACGCGCTGGCGATTCGCGCCAACTACGGTTCCAACATTATGCCGTCACTGTTCGGGGTGGAAGTGGTTATGATGGAGCGTGAGCTTAATACCCTGCCGGGATCGCGTCCGCTGCCCGGCGGCCCGGAGAAGATTGAACGTCTGCTGGATAAAGGCGTTCTGCATCATCGTGCCGGCCAGGGCGTGGCAGTGCTCGACTGTACGCAATTTTACCTTGAAACACTCAAAGACTATCCTAAACTGCAAAAATACTGCTGGATTTATCACCCGGATTTGCAAGGACCTTTTGATATTTGCGAAGTGGTATGGGGCAGTGACATCTTTATTTCACTGTATGATACCCCGGAACTGGTTCAGCGATTCATGGAACTGATTACCGCTACATATATTTCATTTATTGATGAATGGTTTAAACTGGTTCCGCCGCGGGACGATTTCAACTCGCACTATGGCTGGGTACATCCCGGAAAAATCCGGCTGAGCCTGGATTCGTGCATGAATCTGTCCCCTGACAATTACCTGGAATTCGTAAAGAAGTACGATGCCGCATTGTTAAACCGCTACGGCGGCGTGGTGCATTCCTGCGGCAAGGTTGACCACTTTGTCCCGCTTCTGTCTGATATCCGGGGATATTACGCCTTTAACCTCTCGCAGCCGTCATACAATAACATGGAGCAGATCTATCAAAATACTGTTGACAAAAATATTGCGATACTTGCTCTGGAACGAAAGACGTCGGAACTGGCTGTAAGGCAGGGACGTAGATTTCACCGGCTGGTGCAAACCACGCAATAACTGCAAAAAAAACCGGAGATGATTTTCCGGGTCATCTCCGGGATGGTTTATTACGAGGTTACGCGTATTTTCTTAGGCGTGCTCCTGGCTTCCGCGTTTTTAGGCATAACGACCTTCAAAACGCCGTTTTTAAACGAGGCTTCAATCTTGTCAAGTTCAAGCCCGTCCGGAAGCGGGAACGACCTCAGAAAAGAACCGTAACGTCTTTCTGAAAGATGATAATCTTTTTTGTTTTCTTTGACTTCTTCCTTCTTTTCTCCTTTGACCGTTAAGACATTGCCGTCTACGGAAACGTCAAGGTCTTTTTCATTCACGCCTGCTAGTTCCGCCGTAATTTCGATGGACTTGTCACTTTCAGTCACATCAAATTTCGGCGAGAGCATCATCTTGTTCATTCCCGGATCATGCAGCAATGGCAATTCATCTCCGAAAAAATCTTCAAAAAGCCGGTTAATGTCGCGATGCAATCCTGCAAGCGGATGTATGTTGCTCTTTTTGAGCATGTCCTTTTTGTTCCAGGGTATTAGATTGTCCAACATTTTAACCACCTCCTTCAGAACTTAGTATTGTTATTTACATTGTTCCAAATGAACTTCCTGACTTTTAAAATTAGCATAATATATGCCAGAACAGCATTGCGCAAATATTCCGCAGGGCAGCCTGTTCTGACTGGAAATAGCCGCAGTAAAATGTGTTATTTTGTCACGTAAGCATTGACAAAAAGTCTCATTTCCATGAATAGAAATAGCATGATTCAGTTTGTTTACTATCCGGAATATGGACAAAAGCTGAACAGGAAAAATCGCAGCCAATCATAGCATTCTATGATTTACACCAGCGCATCCTGCTTGATATGGCGGAGGATGGCCTGATATGCCCAGTTGTCCCATTCCGCCTGGACGCCGATGCCCTTCAGGTCGCCGTAGTTTTTGAAGATAAGGCCGCCTTCGAAGTGTTTGAACATATCGTCAACTCCTTTTTCTATGATCTGGCGGTTTCCGGTAGGCATTATTTTCTGGATGTCAATCGGCGACCACAGCGCGGCTTTGTATTTTTTCAGCACTTGCGCCAGGTCGACCATATCGTAGACGGTTGGCTGATCGAACTGAAAGCAGTCAACTCCGGCTTGCAGCAGCGGTTCCAGTATCTGGCGGTTCTGACCGCAGGAGTGCATGAATACTTTCATGCCGTATTCGTGGGCTAAACCGAAAAGTCTGCGGTACAAATCGCCGAAATATTCCTGCCACAATGCAGGCGAGAACAGCAGGCAGTTCTGGGTGCCCATATCTTCGCAAAAGAAAATACCCTCGGCTTGGGCCTCGCCTGCGGCCCGGATTAACAGTTCATAAACGCTTGCAACCTTATCGTGCAGTTGCTTGAGTTCTTCCGGATAGAGCAGCAGGTCCATCAGATATATTTCCATTTTCCGCATATAGCGCGACGAGGCGAACACCCAGCCGGGCATCCCGGCCAGTCTGAATTTGTCTTCGCCCTTTGCGAATCCACCACGCATGGAATTGACCGTTTCCGCAAAATCATATTGCGGGACTTGATAATCTTTCAACTGCGCCCAGTCTTCAATCGCCGGTTTGAAAATTTCCCCGGCGGCGCAGCCGTCGGTCATGCGCGCCCAGATATTGCCCCACATATCATCATAATATTCATATTGTCCCTCCACCCATCTTTTCTGAGTGTAGCCTTTGGGGCTTTCAGGTCCGCCCCAGCACATATCATTCAGGCGGTCACTGTCGAAGGTAAGGCCCGGGCGTAACGGATTGCGGTGTTCCAGGTTGGCATGGATTATTTCTCTGGAATTCATTAAAAAGCCTCTTTATTTGTTGTATATTGTTTAGTATAGTATCTATTTAAAGAAAGATAAATGTTCTACATTGATATAATTTTGTCAAATATTGATTATGAATGCTGAATTCGAATATTTTAGAACGGGGCAGGGTACGCCGGATCCGCAACTGCTGGGCGTCAGCAGCGCGGAAGGCTTTTTCTTTTTCCGGATTCAGACTTTTCATCTGTCGGAAACGCACCGGCATATTCCGCAGAGGATGCCCGGTTCTCATGCACATAATGTATTTCATCTCGTGTTTTATACTGCGGATAATGAACGGAACAGCATTTTACTGGATGGCGCGGAAACGGAAACGCTGCCGGGAACGCTGGCAATGACTTCGCCCGGCGAGACGCATTCATTCCAGGCGCTGATGCCAGGCCAAACCGTGTATCATGAGCTTACATTCAGCCTGGAAAATGCGGAAGGTGTTTTCTGCGGTGACTGGAATCAACTGATGGCATATTACGCCGGAGAGGATAATGTGTGCATTCCGTCAGCAATACTGCTGGATGACTCCAGAATGGCGGTGCTGGATAAATATTTTCAGGATTTGGGCAGTCTGTTGAAAGACTTGTCGGGAAACATGCTGCCGGTGCTAAAAAACGTAATGAATATGTTTGAGTTTTTATACAGCGAAGTATTTATGGAGAAAGATTCAACCCGGAAAGAGAATGCGCTGGACAAGGTAAAATATTTTATAGAAAAGCATTATAGCGAAGATTTAAGCCTTAAAGACCTGGGCCGCCGTTTTTTTATGTCGCCGGAACATCTCTGTCGGAAATTCAAAGCGGCGTATGGAGTTGCTCCATTGAAATATGCGTTGGAACTAAAGATTGCCACGGCAAAGAGCATGCTGCTGCATTCCGAGCAGAGCATTAAAGAGATTTCTGACCGGCTGGGGTTTTCCGATGTCTATGCATTTTCCAAATCGTTCAGGAATAACACCGGTATTCCGCCGGGCAAATACCGCGAATCCGGTAATTAATCGGAATGATCTGCCCCCTGAATCTTTAGAGCAGTGTGAAGAACATTTAAATTTCTAAAAGCATGGCTTAATATGTTTACTTCAAACGCTTTGCGCTTCTTTTTATTGACAAAATCACTATATATGTAAGACAAAGTGGTCAGAAAGTTCTAAAATTCTAAAGCGGGAGAGTTGAAAGCGAGGCAAGTTGAAAGTCGAGGAACAGGGAAACATTTTCATCACAGGCCCTGTTAAATAACTGGAATTCTCTCTGTGCGAATAGAAACGATTCTGCTCAACGACACTCTAACGGCTCGGAGTTGTTTATGAAAAGCGAAAAGCATTGTGCTCAATGACACTCTAAAGTCTCCGGAATGGGAATTAGTTGCAGCACCGTCCGTGCCGGACGGGAAAACTGGAACCATTTCTCGCAGAGCGAGATTACTGCGCCGAGAAATGTGTCCAGGATGTCCAAATGGTTGTAAAACTGAAAGCTGTTATCCTGATCAATGTCTCCGGAATGGAACTGGAAAGTGCGGGAGTTCTGAAGTGCGGCAGAGCGAAAGTCCAGAAAAATATTAATAATCCGCACTCCTGCATTTGTGGAGTTCATGGGGAAATGTATATTTAGGTAAATTAAAATATCTACGGATGAGGTCTGATTATGTCTGACGAACTGAAAAAACTGAGCCCCGGATTACTCTGGAATATTTTTAGTGATATTTGTTCGATCCCTCATCCTTCCGGCCACGAAGCGTCATTGCGGGATTTACTGAAAAGCCGGGCTGAAGATGCAGGACTGAAAGCTGTAGTTGACAAGGCCGGGAACATGCTAATCGAAAAACCGGCATTTCATGGGATGGAGAACCGCAGGACGGTCATTTTGCAATCTCATCTGGACATGGTTCCGCAGAAGAACAGCGATATCAAGTTTGATTTTATTAAAGACCCGGTTAAACCGTATATTGACGGCGATGTGGTCAAGGCCAAAGATACTACACTTGGCGCGGATAACGGCATTGGAGTGGCCGCGATGATGGCGCTGCTGCTGGATAAGGACATTCAGCACGGGCCGCTGAAAGCGGTGTTTACGGTTGAAGAGGAAACCGGGTTGAACGGGGCTAATAAACTTTCCCCGCATTTTATTGAAGGCGATATCCTGATAAATCTTGATTCCGAGGAAGAGCATCGGGTCTTTGTCGGCTGTGCCGGCGGTGTCCGCTCAAACCATGAATTTATCATTGAATATGATGCGGTGCCGCCGCGCAATACAGCAATGAACGTCCGGATTTCCGGGCTGAAGGGCGGTCATTCCGGCTGTGACATAAACAGCGGGCGCGCGAATTCGCTTAAATTGCTGGCGGAAATGTTGACTGCGGCGGAAGAGCGTTTCGGCTTGAAGCTGGCCGATCTGCATGGCGGCAACCTGGATAACGCCATACCCCGCGAAGCATTTGCCACCGTGCTGATGCCGGTTTCCGATACAGACCAGTTCGCTGATTTCGCCGCCGGTTTTGAGGTGGAAAAAGTTCAATTGTTCGGGCGGTCCGAGCCAGGCCTGCATATTCAGTTGATCTGTGTCAGAATACCTGACCGGATATTTGAGGCGGATTTTCAGAAACGCCTGCTGCTGGCTCTGAACGCTTGTCCGAATGGAGTTATTGCGATGTCGGAAGCATTTCCGGGAGTCGTGGAAACTTCCACCAATCTGGCGGCTGTTAAAAATGAACACGGCAAAATCATTGTCAGGACTTCGCAAAGGAGTTCCAGGGCAGATTCGAAGAAACGACTTGCTGACAAGATTTGCGATATCTTCACTTCCGCAGGGGCTGTATGCACCAGGGACTGTGATTATCCGGGCTGGGAGCCCCGGCGGGATTCAGCCATATTAAAGACCTTTTCCGAAGTTCATAAAGACGTATCCGGCAAAGAACCGGAGGTGGTGATTATTCATGCCGGTCTGGAATGCGGGATAATCCATTCCATAAATCCCGGTCTGGACATGATTTCCTTTGGTCCGGAAATCCACAATGCACATTCGCCGGATGAACGTGTCAATATCCCTTCGGTAGCCCGTTTCTGGAATCTGCTGCTGAAATTGCTCAAAGCGGTTTAAAAGAAAAAACCGCTTCTGCGGGTGGGAAAGTTGCAGAAAGCGGTCTGATGAATCGAGCCTGTTTAAATCAGGGATTTGCCGGTAAGCACCTTGTATGCTTCAAGATATTTTTCCGTGGTCTTCTTTACGACATCCTGAGGCAGTTCCGGGCCCGGAGCGGTCTTGTTCCAATCAAGCGTTTCCAGATAATCACGGACAAATTGTTTGTCCAGGCTTGGCGGATTGCAACCGGCTTTATACTGTTCAGCCGGCCAGAAACGGCTGGAGTCCGGGGTCAGCACTTCGTCAATCAAAATAACTTTGCCGTCATAAATGCCGAACTCAAATTTAGTATCAGCCAGGATGATGCCCCTGCTTTCAGCATAATCGGCCGCGGTTTTATAGATTTTCAGAGAAAGCGAGGAAACTTCACCGGCCACGTCTTTGCCAAGAAGTTTTTCCACGCCTTCAAGCGAAATTGCTTCATCATGCATTCCCAGATCAGCTTTGGTCGAAGGAGTAAAGAGCGGCTGATCAAGTTTTTCCGCCTGCTTATAACCGGTGCGCAGGGTAATGCCGGAAACGATTCCAGTCTGCTGGTAGTCTTTCCAGCCGCTGCCGACCAGATAGCCGCGGACAATGCATTCCACCGGGAGCGGCTTGGCCTTCCGGACAATCATGGCTCTGCCTTGCAGATCTTTGACATACGGCGCCAGTTCCGGGCGTGTTGAAATGTCGGCGGTAATCAGATGGTTCGGCATCCAGTGCATCAATTCGAACCAGAAAAGTGAAATCTGCGTAAGCACTTTGCCTTTAAGCGGAATACCGTTGGGCATGACTACGTCAAACGCGCTGATGCGGTCTGTTGCGATGAAGAGTAAACTGTCGCCCAGATCATAGATATCTCTGACCTTGCCGCGATTGAGCAGTTTTACGCCTTTGATGTCACTCTGGATCAAAGCATGATTGGACTCGTCCAACATACCTGTCTCCTTGCCGATAGGAAAATGTTAAAATTAATTCAGTATAAAAAAAATGGTTCCGGCATTATACGCCAGAACCATTCTAACTTTCCATTCTTTACGCAGGCTCAGCCGGCGGTAATGGCGGAAATTTTTACTCTGGTAATTTCCTGGCGGTGTCCGACTTTCCGTTTGTATCCTTTACGGCGTTTCTTCTTAAACGCGATAAGCTTCTTGCCGCGGAACTGATCAACAATTTCCGCCGCGATGGAAGCACCCGGGATCAGCGGAGTGCCGACCTGAAGTTTTCCGCCTTCTTCGCCGATTCCGAGGATTTCGGAGAAGGTTACTTGAGTTCCTACTTCGCCTTCAAGTCTTTCGATGTCTACCAGATCATCGCTTTTGACTTTATACTGCTTGCCACCTGTCTTCAAAATTG
>CAIJKT010000211.1 GCA_903821255.1 uncultured Lentisphaeria bacterium
AGCACCGTAATTTTTCAAAATTAAAGGACTTCATTTCTAAAACTCACGATATTGACGTCAGGGATAAATATGGTAAAACCGCGCTGCAAATAGCAAGTTCGGTTATTTTTGATCGTGCAATGGCTGAATTCCTAATACAAAACGGAGCTGACGTCAATCAAATATCTGCGGATGGCGTGCCGCTTATTACAGAAGTTTTGTGCAGCAAAAGATATCAGGAAAAAGAAAAAATGCTGGACTTGCTGGTCAAGTATAATGCGGATATAAACAAGAAAGATACTGAGGGAAACACTCCGTTGCTGTCAGCCATTGATGAGTCTTGTTGTGAAGACATAAAACATTTTATACAATATAAGCCTGATGTTAATATTTTAAACAACAAAGGTGAAAGCGCCTTGTTTATCGCAGTTGTGAATGGCTCCGAAAGAAATGCAATGATTCTACTGGAGAATAACGGCAATCCCAATTTTATAGGTTCTGTTTGTCATGAAAGAATTCTATTCGATAAGAAAGATCACCAATTTTGTACAACAGGCAGATCCCTTTTAGATATAGCAACAATGATGGGTGATTATGGAGTTGTGAGTGTTTTGAAAAGACATGGAGCTAAAACTTCTGAAGAGTTGACAAAACAGGAAGTTCCTGCAGCATCAAAAAACTAAGTGTTGCAGAAGCCGCAGGCGGCGAGTGCGGTTTTCAATTTGGCGCAGGGGAGTTCTGTTGCATTGTCCGGAATGTCTCCGATCTTTTCAATTATGACTGTCTCCGTCATTTGCAAATATTTATTGAAAGAGTATTTATAATGTTATATTTGGGCAAATGAGGTAAAAACAGCACTGAAAAAGCGAGGAAGGAGGGTAAGTTTTTTCATGGAATGGATGTAAATACAGTTTCATCCCGGAAGTCTGAAGGAATGTTCTTTTGCAGAGTTCCTGCTCAACGACATCCCAACGGCGCGTCATAATCGAATATCAGATTTTAAACAGGAGTCATCAATGAAAAAAATATGGATTGTTCTTATGCAAAAGCTGGTATTGGCAGTCGGCTTGATAATGGCATGTTTTGCCAGTATCGCCCTGGGCGAAAACATCGGCAATGGCAATAATTCCGTTACGTCAGCAGACTTCCGTCAGGTGAACAGCGGCGTCAAATATCAATTGACCGGCGAATACAGCGTTGAAAGACTGAACAAGATACTCACCAGTGAACTCGCTGAATTCTCCAGCTTTCCCATGAAGTATCCGGCCGCTAAAAACGCGGTTAAACTTTACAAAGTCATCTACAACACCGTGATACCGGAAGACAATAACCGCCCGGTTCAGGTTTCCGGCTTGATCGCCGTTCCGGAGGTGGCTTCCACCATGCTCCCCGTGGTATCTTATCAGCACGGAACAGTATTTTCGCGCTATGAGGTGCCTTCATGCATTGAGAAATCAATGGAAACCAGACTGATTGTAGCGCGGTTTGCCGGCCAGGGTTACATTGTAATCGCGGCTGACTACATCGGCAAAGGAGTCTCCGCCGAACCTGACAGCTGGCTGGTAAAGGAAAGCACTGCGCAAGCCTGTCTGGACATGCTGCTTGCATCCCGGGCTTAAAAGTCACGCCCGCTGAATTGTTTCTCAGCGGCTGGTCACAGGGATCATTCAGCACCTCGGCATTTCAAAACCGCCTGGAGAAAATAGGAATTCCGGTCAAGGCAGCGGCTGTCGCCAGTGCGCCGAACGATATTTACCTGTGCGTCAACCGCTGGATACATGTGCCTTCCAAGCTGGACGTCAACTGGCTGGTGGCAACCTCCGCGATGCTCGTGTATGCCTACGAAAATTACTACAAACTTACCGGACTGACTGCGGCGGCAATAAAGCCGCAATATTTGCAGACGGTGCGCGAGTTCTGCAGTAATCGAATGACCTGGGAGGAAGCTGAAAAAGTATTGCCCGCCAGGGCCAGAGATTTATTTCAGGACGAATTCATCAACCAGGGTTCGCTGGTAGCGAACAGCTTTTTTAAGCAAATGCAATTGAACTCATCCTACAACTGGCGCTTTAAAACTCCGGTATTTTATTACTACGGCACGATTGATGAAGTAGTCACCCCGTATATGGTGCAGTTGCCGGTTGAATATCAGCGCACACTGGGTGCGGCCAGGGCGCAGGCCATATTTGCCGGTGAAAATGCCAATCATCGCGGGACTTTCGTCTTTGCAGTCAACGATCAGAAGAAGCAGTTCGACGGATTGCTCAAGGCAAAATGAT
>CAIJKT010000212.1 GCA_903821255.1 uncultured Lentisphaeria bacterium
CGGGATTGACTTCGCCAACACCAGTTACTCGCTCTGGTGCGCCAATGCCGCCAGCCGGACAAATCTGCGCAAAGGGATTGCCCCGACTGATTCCAGCCATCCTGAATATAATAACTGCCCGAATGCCATTGACTATCAGATCGAGGCCGATTACTCAGGCCTTATCGCGCCCGGAATGCCCGGCACGGTTATCGCACTGGGGGAAAAGTTCGGACGCGTTATGAATTATGGCGAAGGAGTTTATGGCGGCCAGTTTATCGGCGCAATGTATGCTGAAGCCTTTTTTGAAAAAGACATGGAAAAAATTGTCCGGGCCGGACTGCGGGCCATCCCCGCAGGTTCCCAGTACGCCTCCATGGTTGGCGATATACTGAGCTGGTATAAGGATGTCCCGGAATGGGAAAAAGCCTGGCAAATCTGTCACGAAAAATACTGGAACAAGCCGCAATACATGCGCCAGTCCAGCGGCAACGTTGACGCCCGGATCAATGGAGTCTTTGTCGTTCTCGGCCTGCTTTACGGCAAGGGCGACCCCGATAAAACCTTGATCATCACCACCCGCTGCGGCAAAGATTCCGACTGCAACCCGTCCAGCGCCGGCGGCATCGTCTTTACCCGGAACGGCGACTCGAATATTTCCGACCGCTTTACCAAGGGTTTGAATGAAAAAACTCTTTTCCAATACACCGCCTACAACTTCCCGGCGCTTATTGCCGTCAGTGAAAAACTCGCCCGGCAGGCGATCCTTAAAGCGGGCGGAAAAATCGAAAAAGATGCCAACGGCGACGAAGTCTTCCTTATCCCGGTCAAAACTGTGAATCCGTCCCTGCTGGAATCCAGCTGGACTCCCGGTCCAGTTGCGAACAGCAGGTTCACTGAGGCCGAGATGGCGCAGATCACTGCCTCCGTCGCGCCTGAAACAGTGAGAAAAGCGCTTCTGACGGTTGCTCCCGGTTGGACGGTCACATATTGCGCCCCCCGTTCATGGAATTCAGTTTGCGGGCTTAACCCCGAAGTGCGCGGACGGAAAAACGTTTTTGTCTCGCTTCCTTTTGATAACTGCACCCCATGCGTGCTGAGCCGCAGGATCAATATTCCGCCAGGCAGGAAAACTGTGCTGCAGCTCACGGTGGCCGGTCACACCGGAAATGGCGAATGGCCGTTGTCGGTGCTGGTCAACGGCAAGCGGATCTATCGGCAGTTCATCGGCAGGAACATTGAGAATGACCTGGCGCGGAAACTCATTACCCTGCAGAAGGCGGAGGAACTCAGAAAGCAGCTGCTGACAGAAAAAGGACCGGGCGCGGACGGCTGGACGGAACTGGAGATTGACCTGTCACCGTTTGCAGGTCAGAACGTTCTGCTGGAAGTATGCAACGAACCGGGGGACGGCTACCATGACGATGCGGCCTTTTGGGCCGGTATCTTCATCAAGGACGCCGGAGATGCCGGAGCGCCGGGCCAGGTGTTCCTGGGCGGGAAATGGAAAGCTATGTTAACGATGCCGTTGTCGGCGGCGGCCAGCCCGTCAGACGCCCATAAGGATCCCGGAGTCAGCGGCCGCGCCAGGAGCCTGACCGCACCCGGTGCCGACGAAACCGGCATGCAGGAAGTCGAAGTGCCCGGCAAGTGGGAATCTTACGGCGGCGTGTGGTCGAATGCCGACGGCGAGGCGGTTTTCCGCCGCGCCGTCGAGATTCCGGCCAGCTGGGCAGGCCGCGAGTTGATCCTCTCCCTGGGTGCCGTTGATGATTTTGACAACACTTTCTTCGACGGGGTTGAGGTTGGTTCAACCACCATCAGCAACCCGCATTTCTGGTCGCATCCACGCCGCTATACGATCCCGGCCCGACTGGTGACACCTGGACGTCATGTCATTGCGGTGCGCGTTTTCGACCATTTTGGCGATGGCGACCTGACCGGCGATCATGAGCAGATGGTGCTGGAACCTGCACCATGAAAGACCTGGCGGAAAG
>CAIJKT010000213.1 GCA_903821255.1 uncultured Lentisphaeria bacterium
AATCCCCAGTGCCACCATTTTATTTCACGGATTGCCGAGATGATGAACATCACCAGCGCAATCACCCCGACATAACAGCCGATTTCAAACCACGACCAGTAGTCCTTGACAATATCCGGAAATGTCACCAGCGACTGTCCGGGATAGATCAGCGCCAGCAGATAGTGGTTGAACCCGATATCAAGCCGCATTTCCAGCGTCCGGGGAAACTCGGAGCCGAACTTGAGCGTGGCAATCAGGCGGTAAGCGCCGATCAGCAGAAAAACCAGCAGCGCCAGCAGCGCGTTCAGGCTGAATGCTTTCGATTTGATATTGCGAATCCATTCCACAATAAAAAACAGTCCGGCAAAGGTGCCGGCGATAAATGTGGAATAATGCACGGAATGGTTAACGGCCATGCCGGCGAGAAATCCCAGCCATAGTGCGGCGTTGATGCTGACATTGAGCCGGCGCAGGCAGAAAATCATCCACGGCAGCAGGGTGATTGAATTCATCACGCAATGCCCGGCGGACAGATGCACCGCCAGCGCGCCGGAAAGCGCGAAAATCATGCTGCCCCAGAAGCGCGCCAGATTATTTCTGGCATAATCCCCCAGCAGCATCCACATGCCGAGCGCGCCGCAGATGGTGTAAAGCAGCATGGACACGCGCAGTCCGTAGACGGTGCCGAAGATCACTGCACAGAGCGTCTCAAGGCTGAATACTCCGATCTGCGGATTGGCGAACAGCGGTGTTCCGCCGAAATGCCAGGGGTTCCAGAACGGGAATTGACCATATTCAACAATGGTTTTACGGATTGCTTCATAGTTTGCCAGGAAGAAGTCCCAGTCCACAAATTCACCGAACCGGTCGGTGTGGCGCAGAAACGGGATCCAGCAAAGGATGATGATTACCGGCATGGCGGCGATCCACCAGCCGCCGGCGGACTCAAATTTCCGTAAGTTCTCTTTATTGATTTTAAGCATATTCAGTTACGGCCCGTCCGGTTAGGTTATAACAGTTACTGCATTTAAAAAAAAGAGGCTGGTCAGGCCTCTTTGATTATATTACGGATTGGCGGAAGATTACTTGATCATGCCCGAGTTGCGGGCGAAGCTGAAGATGCCGCCGGCATCAATCACTTCTTTTACCGCGCCCAGGTCATTAGTGTTGTAAACTTTGCCGGAACTGATGACTTTAACCGTCCTGGCGTCAAAGTTTATTTCCACTTCGTCGCCGGTCTTGAGCATCTTGTTCAGGTCTTCCGGGGTTTCCACCGGATAGACTTCGCCGGTGGCGATGCAGTTCCGGAAGAATATCCTGGCGAATGACTTGGCAATGACGGCTTTGCAGCCGGCCGCGCCGAGGCTGATCGGGGCATGTTCACGGCTGGAACCGCAGCCGAAGTTGGAACCGCCGATGATGATCGGGTATTCCGTTTTTGTTTTGCCTTCCGCCACATAGCGGGTCTTGCATTCGTCGGGCAGCCCGCACAGCGCATAGCTGCCGAGCTTCTCATATTCTTCCTTGATCGTCGGGACCAGATTCAGATACTGCGCCGGAATAATCTGGTCAGTATCGATGTTGTCTCCAGTGATGAAGACCTTGCCTCTTATGATGTTATCGGCCATGGTCTGTCTCCTTATTTCAGAAATTCGCGCGGGTCGGTGATGTATCCGGTGATCGCGGAAGCCGCGGCGGTATATGGCGAGGCCAATATCGTCTGCGAATCCTTTGAACCCATCCGGCCCGGGAAGTTGCGGTTGGTGGTGCTGACACAGACTTCGCCGTTGTTGCAGCGACCGAACGTGTCAACCGGTCCGCCCAGACATGCCGCGCAAGACGGAGGCGCAGGCTCGATGCAGCCGGCTTCGGCAAAGATTTCGACCAGCGTTTTACCGCCGATCCTGATCGTTTTCATGGCCTGTTCAACTTCAACCGTTGAGGGCACCAGGAAAGTGTCTACCGTGACTTTGTGACCTTTCAGCAGCTCCGCCGCGAAAATAAAGTCGGTGATCTTGCCGCCGGTGCAGCTTCCGATGTAGGAACGGTCAATTTTGACTTTCGCAGACTCCTTGGCGCTCTTCACGTTATCCGGAGAGAACGGCAGGGCCACAACCGGCACGAACTCTTCAGCTTTGTAACGGCGGACCGTCAGATATTGCGCGTCCGGATCGCTGTGGAAGCATTTGAACGGCTTCGAGGTCTTGGACTTGACATATTCAACAGTCTTTTCGTCCGGCGCGATAATGCCGTTTTTGCCGCCGGCTTCGATCGCCATATTGCAGATGGTCATGCGTTCTTCGACGCTGAGTCCTTCAATCGTCGTTCCGGCGAATTCCATGGCGCAGTAAGTCGCGCCGTCAACGCCGATATCACCGATAATGCGCAGAATGATATCTTTGGCGGTGACGCCTTTCGGCAGTTTGCCGTCAATGACGAATT
>CAIJKT010000214.1 GCA_903821255.1 uncultured Lentisphaeria bacterium
CCAGGGACTACAAGCAGACTAAGGGCCGCGACCCGCAGGTGATTTTTCTTCAGAATCACGGAGTGTTCGTCGGCGCCAATGAAGCGAAGGATATCCGTTCAATTTACCAGATGATCATGGATATACTGGCCGGACATTATCTGAAACAAGGCGTTGCATTAAAACTGGAGACCGGAGAGAAAGACACGGCATTTGTATTCGAAAATGCGCCGGTGTTGCGTTCGCTGCTGGGTTCCGGTGTCCCGGCGACCGTGATCAGCCTGCCGCCGTTCAAGGCCGCGGGCGGGGCGCTGACGCCTGATCATATCGTCTATGCCAAATCTTTCTGCCTGGAAACCGAAAATCCGAATCTGGACGCTGTTGCCGCGTTTGAAGCCAGGCATGGCTATAAACCGAAAGTCGTGTCCGTTCCCGGCAAAGCAGTATTCTGCGCCGCCGATACTTATAAGGACGCGCTTACCGTGGCCGGACTGGCTGCGGATGCCGCCAAAGTGCAGGCATGGACCGCAGCATTCGGCGGCTGTCTGTTCATGAGCGATAAAGCGCGCGGATTTATTGAAAACTGGGAAGTGGAATCCTATCGCAAACAGGTATCGTCCGGCAAAGCCGGCGGACGGCTTAGAGGCAAAATCGCGGTTATCACCGGCGGCGCTCAGGGATTTGGATTCGGCATTGCCGAAGAACTGGCCGCAGAAGGTGCGCTGGCGGTTATTGCCGATATGAACCGTCAAGGAGCTGAAGGCGCCGCCGCCGTGATTAATTCCAAATTCGGATCTTCCTGTTCCATTGCGCTGGAAGTGAATATTTCCTCAGAGGAATCCGTGGAAAAGATGGTGCGCGAACTGGTTGAACGCTGCGGCGGCATTGACATTCTGGTTGCCAACGCCGGAGTGCTGCGCGCCGGTTCAGTTAAAACCATGACTTTGAAGGACTGGGAATTTGTCACCGATATTAACTATACTGGATATTTCCTCTGTACCAAGCATGTTTCTCCGGTCATGGCGCTTCAGAATAAACATGGCGGCGGCTGGACTGACATTGTGCAGATCAATTCGAAGAGCGGATTGTGCGGCAGCAACCGCAACGGCGCATATGCAGGCAGTAAGTTCGGGACTATCGGTCTGACGCAGAGTTTCGCTATGGAACTGGTGGAAGATAGAATTAAAGTCAACAGCATCTGTCCCGGCAACTTTTTCGACGGACCGCTTTGGAGCGACCCTGAAAAAGGTCTGTTTGTTCAGTATTTGAACAGCGGCAAAGTGCCGGGAGCAATGACCATCGGCGATGTCAAGGCGTTTTATGAAGCCAAAGTACCGATGAACCGCGGCTGTTTCCCTGCTGATGTGGCTAAAGCGATTATCTATGTGGTCGAGCAGAAATATGAGACCGGGCAGGCCATCCCTGTAACCGGCGGTCAGGTCATGTTGAACTAGGAGCTTCCCTGACTTATGAACGTATTCTTTTTCGAAGCTTTTGAAGAAGAAGAGGCTGCATTGCGGCGATACACAATTCCCGGGATTCAATGCGGTTATTCCTGGAAGACAATTCAGGAACTGGGGGCCGTTGAACCTCCGGCTCCGGTGATCTCCATTCGTACCCAGTCGCTTATTCCGCCTGCATGGGCAGACGGAATAGTGGCTGTTCTGACCCGCAGTACCGGTTACGATCATCTTGCCGCCTACCGCAATTTGACCGGTGCCAAACTGAACTGCGGCTATCTTCCGCTGTACTGCAATCGCGGAGTTGCTGAGCAGGCTATGCTGTTGTGGATGGTGCTGCTGCGCAAGCTTCCGGTGCAGATGCGGCAGTTTGCGGGATTCAACCGCGACGGCATTACCGGCCGTGAAGCCATGTCGAAGAAACTGCTGGTCGTCGGGGTCGGCAATATCGGCAGCGAGATCGTCAAAATCGGGCATGGGCTGGGCATGAAAGTGTTTGGCGCAGATCCTGTCGAAAAATACGATTTTGTTGATTATGTCGAATTCAGTGAAGGCGCAACTCAGGCCGATATTGTGGTTTGTGCCATGAACCTGACTAGTGAAAATAACCGTTATTTCAATTCTGAACGGCTAGCGTTGCTAAAACGCGGGGCAATATTTGTCAACATCGCCCGCGGCGAATTTTCACCGGCTCCGGCTTTGCTGGAAGCGTTGAAAACCGGACAGTTAAGCGGTGTCGGACTTGATGTTTATGACCGCGAAACCGAACTTGGCCCCGCTTTGCGCGGCGAAAAAATGATCGCCGACCCTGAACTCAAAGCAGTACTTGAGCTGATGAAGCGCGATGATGTCATTTTAACCCCGCACAATGCCTTTAACACCACCGAAGCAGTCGAACGCAAATCCGGACAGAGCATGCAGCAACTGGAAGCGCTCACCACCAACGGCAGTTTCATTTGGAATGTTCCGTGATCCGTATTTTTTGTTTTAATTCAGTTTATTTGTTTCTTTGACGCAAAAAGAAATGGCAGTTTTTATCCCAATCTTGATTCAGCGCCTTTATGGATTAAATTGAATTATTCAATGCAACAAGGAGGGGAGTATGGAAGCGAAGAAATTCAAATATGTCGTGGCCGGCGCCGGACTTGCGGGATGCTGGGCTGTCGACGGGATCAGGGCACTGGATAAAACGGGTTCGATTCTTCTGCTGGGCGATGAAGGGCATCTGCCGTATGACCGTCCGCCGTTGACTAAGAAACTGTGGTTCGGAAAAAAGAAGATCGAAGATATATTTATCCGGACGCCGCAGTATTTTACAGACAACGGTGTAAATGTAGCGCTCAATACAACGGCGACCGTGCTTGATTCAGGCAGCAAAACCATTATTTGCAGCGACGGTGGCATCTATCAGTATGAGAAACTGCTTTTAGCGACCGGCGGCAGGCCGCGCAGGATGAATATCGAAGGGGCCAGTCTCAACGGGATTTATTACTACCGGTATCTGGACGATTTTATCAAACTGCAAGCCGGGGTTCGTGACGGCGTCAGGGTGCTGGTTATCGGGGGCGGCTTCATCGGTTCGGAAATAGCGGCAGCGCTGAATGTCAATAAAGTCGGCGTGACGATGCTGATGCCGGAATCGTCGCTTATGGAACAGCTCTTTCCGAAGTCACTGGGATATGCCATCAGTCAGGATTACATTCGGCGAGGGGTTAAACTCATTCTCCAGGACATTCCAGTTTCGATTGTCAGACGAAACGGGAAGCTGGTAACACTCACAAAGAACTGCAAAGAGATAACGTCGGATATCATTATTGCAGGCATTGGTATGAAGCCTGATACGCAGTTGGCGGAATCGGCTGGACTGACGCTGGAAAACGGGATTGCGGTCAATGTATTTTTGCAAACCTCAATGCCGGATATTTACGCGGCTGGCGATAATGCTTGTTTTCCATACGAAGCTCTCGGCCGCCGCATGCGGGTCGAGCACTGGGACAACGCGGTCAATCAGGGCCGGGCGGCAGGCATGAATATGGCCGGAGCTGATACTGCCTACACTTATATGCCGTATTTTTTCTCAGACCTGTTCGATTTCGGCTATGAGGCAGTCGGTCTGGTTAACTCAAAGCTCGAAACAGTCACAGACTGGCAGAAGGAAAACGACACCGGGGTTGTGTATTATCTCGAGAACGGCAAAGTGGCTGGTGTGATGATGTGCAATGTGTGGAATAAAGTTGAAGCAGCACGTGAGTTGATAAAAAGCCGCCGCCTGACGACGGCGGAAGAACTGCACGGGCTGATTCGATAGATTCAGAAATCACAAGAGGGGTATTGCGATGAAACTGACAGAACAAAAATGTGAGGCTTGCCGGGCGGACATGCCGCCGCTTTCAGCGGAGATGGCGCTGGACATGATGCAGGAGATTCCTGAATGGGCAATAAAGGACAATGCTCTTGAGCGGGTGTTCAAATTCAATGATTTCAAGGACGCGATGAAGTTTGTCAACCGGGTGGCGGAAGCGGCTGATCAGGAGAACCACCATCCTGATATACACATTTACTACAATAAGGTGCATCTTGTGCTGTTCACTCACAAGATCAAAGGGCTTTCAAAGAACGATTTTATACTGGCGGCCAAGATAGATTCGGCGGCATGAATAAAGTTATCAGCTTAAAATCAGGCGGCGGAGGCAATCGGTAAAATCACGCTGGAGATGCAGTTCAGCCGTGCGGCTTATGACCGGCTCGGCTGAAAGGGGCGTGAGGGTGTCCGGCAGCAGCAAGTCCGGCGCTAATTCCCAAAGAGGAACAGCCACAAAAGAATAATGCCGGATAGATTGGTCCGGCAAAGTCAGTGCTGACTCATCAATAACCAATGTTCCGTATAAAATTAAGTCGAGGTCAATGGTTCGCGGAGCAAATTTGTCGGCGGAGCGGACGCGTCCGAGACGTTCTTCGATTTTCCGCAATATATCAAATTTTATCTCATGCGGCTGTTTAGCAGTTTTAATTTTGACAACCCCGTTTAAAAAATCGGGTTGTGCAGTGGAGCCTGCGGCGGCGCTCCTGTAGAAATTCGACATGGCGGTAATTGATAGTTCAGTGTTCAACATGGACAGCGCGCGGGGAATGTTGTCCTCCGGTTTGATATTTGAGCCGATGGCGACAAAAGCGTCGGCCAAAGGTTCAGTATGCCGGATTTCAGTCATCGTTGCGTTCCCTGAAAATTTCGATGCCGACGCTCCTGGCGTACCGCAGAGCGCCGGGTTTATCGGCCTTTATATTTACCGCCTTGACGCGGGGATGGGCAAGGCAGATTTGGGCGATGCTGTCCGCCAGCCGCTCGACAAGATAGAAACTCGAGCTTTCCGTCATCGCGATTATCTGCTTTTTAATGATTTTGTAATCAATGGAATCTTCAATCCTGTCGGTTTGGCATGGACGGCTTAAATCGGCGTAAAGCGTGATGTTGATAAGCACATCCTGTTTTTGTGTGCGCTCCCAGTCGTTCAGGCCGATAACACATCGCAGCAGCAGATCGGTAATATGAATTTTGTCGAATCTTTCTATATCCATAAAAGCGCCGTCCATGCAATCCTTGCATCTTGCTGTTACTATTTCTTGCCGCATGCAGCCATAAATTCTGCTCGCAACGCGGGATCGCCATCATAATTTCCGCGCCAGAACGTGGTGCGGGTCATAGGAGACATTTCTTTGACGCCGCGCATCTCGACGCATAGATGATGCGCTTCAATGTACACCGCGACGCCATGAGGTTCCAGAAGATGATTGAGCGTGTCGGCGATTTGCTGGCCGATGCGTTCCTGTACTGCAAAACGCCGCGTGAAAAGATGAACCAGGCGCGAGAGCTTTGAAATACCGATGATGTGTTCATGTGAGATGTAGCCGACATAAACAACGCCGTAGAACGGCAGACTGTGATGTTCGCAGAGCGAGAAAAAGTAAATAGGCCCTTCGATTATCTGGCTCAGGTGGCAATCAGCCCCGCCGCGGCACTCGGTTTCAAACACCTTGACCAGTTTCGGGTCGCCTTCATAACCCTCGGTTGCCTCGATCAGGGCATTGATGAAACGGCGTGGTGTTTCCTCGGTGGATGGAGTATTTAAATTCAACCCAAGTGCGGTAAGTATTTCGGCCGCATATCCTTCGAATTTGTGGATTTGCTCATCACTGATCTGCCGCTTTTTGATATGCAACAAATTATTTTCGTCGTCGAATAAATGTTCATTCATATGCAAAGCCTCCTAGTTTTTTGCCGACCGGCATAAGTAACTGACATTCCTGTCAGAAATACGCTAAAAAGATGTTTCCTCTTTATCATCAATAAAGTCTATCATCATAAGGTTAAATTTTCAAGAGGTAAAACACCGGATTTCTGTTTTGAGGCTTGAATTTAATACCCGTGCGATGCATATTGGGAGAATACAGGAATTAGGCCGGGGTGTTCGCATTTATTATAGATTCCGGAGTTTTTAATGTCCAAATATTTTATTGTCATTTTTGCTGCTGCCGCATGCTTGCTGGCTGTTTCCTGTCAACCCGTCATTTCCAAATTCACCATGGAGAAAATGGTGGCGATAGATGATGAAGGCGATCCGAAACTATACGCCTACCACGATGATAACCGGATTGTTGACCCGGAAGAATATACGTTTGACCATCAGCTTGACCAGATGATGTCAGCCATACAGAAAAGCGGCCGCAAAAAGATATTGATATATGTTTTCGGGGGAATGAATTCGGTCGACTCCATGGTTTCAATCACTGACGAAATGGCGCGGATTATTTATGCCCAGTCGGATTATTATCCCATCTTTGTCAGTTGGGAATCCACCTTGTTCGAGTGCTATTTAGACCATCTGTTTATGATCCGGCGGGGAGTGAAGAGCTATGCTTTCGGCCCGGCGCTGTCGCCGTTTTATTTGACGGTGGATCTGGGGCGGGCGGTGACCCGGCTGCCGATCAATCTGGTGTATCAGTCGTGCGGAACATTTTCCTCTGACGGCGATTTTCCGGAGCTGGACAACGATACCATTAAGAAAATTGACAATATGAAAATGCGTGTTTATATCGGCAAGGATAATTATCCTGGATATTACAGTGCGCTGGCCCGTACTTCATACATCGCCGGTCTGCCGTTACGGATAATCACCACGCCGGCGATAGACACCTGCGGCAAAAGCGCATGGGATATTATGAAACGCCGTTCCAAAACTGCTTTCATCAAAGCACAGCCGCTTGAAACAAGTGTTGAGAAAGAGATAAAAACAGCCCTGTCGCCGTCAGACGGCGCGATGTCGCGGCTGATGGACCGTTTGTGCGGACTTTACCGCGGACATCCGGATTATGAGTTCACTGTCATCGGGCATAGCATGGGGCCGTTCATAATCAATGAAATGATTGCCCGCTATCCGGAACTGCCGTATAAGAACATCGTGTATATGGCTCCGGCATGTTCGGTGATTGAAGCGGTCAGAGCGATCAAACCGTATCTGGAGAAAAATCCGAAATCCACTTTTTACAATCTGTGCATCCATCCGCACCGGGACACGCAGGATATGATGGTTTACGGCTGCCTGCCGCGAGGCAGCGTGCTGGAATGGATCGACCTGTATTTGTCGGACCCTGTTTCCGCCGATGATTTGACGCTCGGTCAGTGGGACAATGCCGTTTTTCTGATGCCGCGGCTGATGGATAGTGTTCAGAGTCAAATTGTAGTAAAAGCTTTTGGCCTGATGGATCCGGCAACCAACACCATAGTTCTCGATATGCCGGGCCAGCATACAGATTTCGGCGAACCTGTGCTGCGGTTCTGGGAGCCGGCATTCTGGGAAATTCCAGCCAGCGCCGCCACGAAAAACGGAATTACTAAGAATGGAATTAAAAAAGGCCGGTAATACCGCCATATTGCTTTGAGATATTGTTTGAATTTATTTCTGATGCAGATTAGTGTTGAGTAATTACAGACTGATGTTTATTCAATGTTTTAAACAGATAAATGTAACAGGTAATGTCGAAGAATGAAAAAAATAGCAGTATCAGTACATGATGTCACGCCGCGCTTCAGCAAAGAGCTTGAAGAAATATTCGCCGCGCTTGACGATGCCGGAGTGAAGGTGCGTTCCGAGCTGGTGGTGCCGGACTACCAGCGTCAGTTCAAACTTTCCGCACATCCTGATTTTGTCGCGATGCTTAAAGAGCATAGAACCCGCGGCTGTGATGTAAGCCTGCATGGTATATATCATGATTACGCCGAGTTCTACCATTTTAATTACGATGCGGCGAAAGATGCTTTGCGCAAAGGTCTGGATATTTTTGGCGAAGCATTTAATTTTTTTCCTCCCGGGTTCGTTGCTCCGCAGTGGCTGCAAAGCCGCGGCAGTTTGCGGGCAGTATGGGAAAATGAATTTGTTTATACTGCAACTTTGACCGGGGTGCATTTCAAAAGCGGCAATACCGCCAAAGCATTTCCGCTGAATTATGACTGGGGGCCGCTTGTGGTTGACCGCATCATCACCTGCTGTAATAACATGGCATGTCACATCCGCGGCGGCGGCCTGATCCGTTTCTCCATGCACCCGATGGATATCCCGGACCGGATGTTTGCAGCGGAAATGAGGCAACTTCACTTCCTGCTGGACCACGGCTGGGAGCCGACTTCATACGAACAACTACGAAAAGAGGTAGACCATGTCTGAAAAACCGTGGACGGGACGTCATCTGCTGCGTGACCATGCCCGATGATCCCAACGCCCCTCCCCCTCCCAGCCCTGACGCTGGGCTTGTGGCGCCTCCCGTGGGCGGGCCCATAGCGATGCCTGCCA
>CAIJKT010000215.1 GCA_903821255.1 uncultured Lentisphaeria bacterium
AGGTTCTTCATTCTGTCAAGAGATCAAACGGAATAATAGGGAGCTTGCGACCGGTTATGCCGGATTGAGCTCTTGACTGAATGGAGGTTCTGCGGTATCTCAAGTAAACGCTGTTTTACGGACATTAACCCACAAATTCTGTGAAGACCCTAATTAAATAAGATTGATTAAAACTTCCGCAAACGCGCCAGTATGCGTCTGCGGATTTTTTTTATTCCAAATAGCGGATGACGAGGAACAGCAAATCAGGTGGTATAAATTTTATAAATTTAATTTTCGTTTTTTATGATTTCGGATTATTGACAAAATGCAAAGAGTCGGATATAATAGTAATCAATGATTAATAATACTGAAAAGTAAGAGTGAATTATGAATCAGCGCGAAATTGCAAATAAACTGGGAGTATCACAGACCACGGTGTCAATGGTACTGAATAATCCCAATACTGATAAGATCTCCAGGGAGAAGCGCGAACAGATACTCAATTTTCTGCAAGCCAGCAAATATATGCCGCTGTCACGCACCGGCAAGACCGGCAATATCGGTTATTTGTGCCCGGTAGTAACAGAAAAAATGTACAACAGTTTTTATGACCGGTTCATTACCGGCATTGAAAAAGCAGCCAAAGAAGGCGGGTACAGCCTGGTCATCGAGAAACACAAAAAAGATGAAACCCTGCTGCATTGCGGAAAGTTTGACGGAGCAATCCTGGAAGGAGAGTTTTCCGCGAACACGCTTAACCAGTTGCGTGAGAATGTCCCATTGGTCATACTTAACAGCACGTCAACCACGGATATGCAGTGCGATTCTGTTTCCCCGGACAATACGGGCGGGGTGGAGATCGCATTGAATTACTTGAAGAAAATGGGGCATTCAAGAATTGCTTATTTTGCAATCGGAATACCCGACGAAACTAATAATATGAACTACTGGCAGCGGCTTAACGCTTTCCGCAGCTTATGCTGGACCTTGCATCTCGACGTGAAAGAAGGGTATATTCAATTGCCCAAATGTGAGCCGGCAACGCTTGCGGCAACGGAGCGGAAGATCATGGACACCCTGATTTACTGGAGCAAGCTGCCGGTGCCGCCGACCGCAGTATTGTGCTGTAATGATGAGTACGCGCTGTGGATGATTCGCCAGGCCAGTCAGCTCGGAATGAAAATCCCCGAAGCGCTTAGTATTATCGGTTCCGATAATATTACGCCCGGAGAATTCAGTTTCCCCGCTTTGACGACGATTGATCATAATGCTGAAGAAATGGGCCGTCTTAGCGCGGAGGCGCTAATCAAAAGGATTCAGCATCCTGACCGCCCGCCGCTGAAGATGAGTTGCAGCGCTTCACTGGTTATCCGGGAGAGCGTGGCGGATTTGAACGCGAAAAAGTAATTGGCATAATGCCAACCTGGATGGTTCGCATTGTACAATAAGAGAACTTTAGTCATTAAATGAGATTAATAAGAGGTTTCAATCAAAGATGAATATTCTTTTGACGGCAGCGGAGAAGGCTGCGAACTGGATGATGACCAACCAGCTGGTCAACCGGCTGGACGCCAACAAGGGGCGGACGATCAACAGTTACAGCGCGGAAAGCGGCGAACTGGATCTTACTACCAGCTGGCAGACTGGCGGAGTGTGCATGGGATTGCTGGCCATGTATAAACGTACCGGAGATAAAGTCTATCTTGACCGGGCCGAACTTGCCGGCAGATATGTCATGAGTCTGCAAGTAATGGACCATCGTCAGCCGCGTTACTACGGCGCGTTCCGGGAATGCACACCGCAGTCCCTGGAATTCTGCCCCCGCGACGCCACCACCGCCGCCTGGTCAATGGTGTGGCTCTATGAAGCAACGAGCAACCCGGAATATCTTGACCGGGCCGTTTTGTTCGGCAACTGGCATCTGCAGTACGGCATGTATGACGGCTGGCCGCTGTGGGCCGTCATAATGGATGGTCAGGACGATCTTTACGCAAAAGGTTCATTCCAGTCCGGTACCGGACTTTTCTATCATGATCTGTTCATGGTTTCCGGTGATACCCGGTATATCGATTATGGTCTGAAGCCGATTGCCCGCCGCTACCGGGATGATTTCTTCAGACCGGACGGAAGCATTATCGGAGTCAGGGAGATTTTCAGCAATCAGAACAAAGCAGACAAGAGATTTCATAGCTGCGAATTTGATATGCATCAGTACAATGATGATTTCGGCAATGCCATGCTCCAGACGGCCGCCGATTTATTCGGCGACGAAAGTTACCGTGAGACCGCATTGAAATTTGCCCATTGGCTGGCGGATAATCAGGATGCCGACGGCGGATTCCGCAACAATAAAGTCCCTTCCGCCGTCGCTATGGGCTTGATGTATTTCCATGATCTCGGCAATTTCTACCAGGACAGTAAATTACTGGCGGCTAAAGACAAAACCCTGAAGAAATTGTTATCGATGCAGTTTGCCGGCACCGGTAATCAGCGGGTGGACGGCGGATTCAAAGAAGCCGAAGGCATCCCCGGAGAATTATGCGTGAATATGCGCACCTCGATGTATGCCCTGGTTGCTTTGCTGAAAGTTGAAAGCAGTCTGGAAAATATATGGCTCGGCAGAAACAACCGCAAATTCAAAGACCGCCTGTGGACGCTGAAAACAGAACCCTATGTCTTCAGATGGTAAATTAACAGGGAGGAATTTTTGAAAACACATCTGGAAATGTTAACCGTAGATTGAAACATAAAAACGCATCATATTCTTTTGGTATTTAAATTAATAAAAAACAAGGAGGCTGTTATGAAAAAGTCAAGAAGAAGGTTCGGAACGGGTAAACCCATGAAACCAGGCGTCAAAGTTTTCACACTCATTGAATTGCTGGTGGTGATCGCTATCATCGCAATTTTAGCTTCGATGCTGCTGCCGGCGCTCAACAAAGCCAGGGAGCGTGCAAAATCATCAACTTGTTCCAATAATATGAAGCAGATCGGGCTGTCCCAGGCAATGTATTCTGTAGATTACCAGGAATGGATTATCCCGTTGTACGATGGTTCCAGCTTGTCTCAGGGACTCTGGTTTGAAAAATTGTCCGGAAAAAATGATGCCGGGCAGATAATTGGTCAGGGATATGGTCTGGGATATTTCGGCAACTATGTCGGGACTAAAGGCAATATGTTCTGTGCGGCGGAACCGATGGGGTTCGGGCCCGGCCTGTATGGTTACACACATTATGTTGCAAATTCTTATCTTCTTGGAGTTAAAGGGAACACATATAAGGCGCATAAGCTTTCATCGGTAAAGAAACCGACGCAGGTAATTTTTGCCGGCGACTCGAAAGTGAATACCTCGTATAACGGCGTCTATGTGCAATATTTTGCCTTCCGGCACGATGCGCCCGATCAGCGGCCTTACACTGCTGTGCCATCCCTGAGTGCAAGGGGCAAAACGAAACTGGTATTCATCGACGGTCATGTAAAAGACAGCACATTTGCTGAAGTCGCCAAAATGCCGGATGATACCGGGGCAAAAGATATTTATTACACCGCACTGAGAGGCGGATACGGCTATCCTAACAGCGGGACATTATTCTAAATAAGATGCGGCGGCAGGCATTGCCTGCCGCTTTTCACTACATAATCTGAGGTAAGCGATGTTAAAAGGTGTTTCCTGCGTGATTATTGCTTGTGTGCTGTCCGCCAAATTGGCTGCCGCCGGAGCCGTTCCGGACGCCAATATATTGTACGACGAAAATTTCAAGACACTCAATCTTTCTTCCGATCCGGAAAAAGGCTGGAAAGCAAACAATATCAGCGCGGAGCAGATAAATGACTGCATGCGCATCCGCGAAGTCGGGCCGAAAAGTTACGGATCGATAGTACGCTACGTTCCGTTCCGCAAGGATATGAATTATCTGCAGATAAAGCTGGGAGAGATCGAGAACATCATTTACAACGCCAAAGCCGACAACGCCAGTTCCGGCGGACAGTCGCTCGGCCCGCTGTTTTCCGGATGGAACACCTTTAATCTGGACGCCCGGAATTTCGCCCGGGAAAGCGGCACTTTCGCATTGGCCGTCACACAGTTCGGCCCGAACGGAACCCCGGCCGGCGGCTGGCTGGACATCAAGCAAGTCAGAGTGGTGAAAATTCCGTATGGCGGCCTGACCATGGAGCTGAAAGCCGCCGACGTCAAGCCGGCGCAAAGCGCAAAAGTCGGCGACAGGATTGTTTTCCGTTACTATGCCGCCGCCAGGCTGCCGGAAGATAAAATAGCCGTAAAATGTTATTATCAGAAATGGATGGAAACGGTCAAATTCAGCAATCAGGAAATATTGTTGACCGATGACGGCAAAAATGGCGACGAGCAGGCAGGAGACTGCATTTACTCAGCGGCAATAACCATTGACCGTGATGCCACTGCTTTGAAAAGCGAAGCAAAAGAGTGTGCTGTCATTGCGAAGGCGGTGGTAAACGGCGAGGCGACTTACGCCGTTCCGTCATTTGCATTCGATCTCCAGACGGCCAATGAACTGGAACGCAAAAACATCATTGCCGGAACCCCGTTGACCAGGGAAAACCGGACGCTGTGGATGGAACGCACCCGCGGTGAAAACCTGGCCAGAGGGCGGAAGGTAAAGTTCTCAATAGCACCGGACTACCGGTTGACTTCGGCGGGAAATACCGATGAAACAGATCTTACCGACGGCAGACTGGCAGACATGAATGATGACCGCATCTGGTTCAGCAAAGACACCGTCGGATGGTATCAGGGCGCGGGGAAAGGCGTAAATTTCATGCTTGATCTCGGCAATACCGAGCCCGTTGGCGATTTAGTGGTCAGATGTCTGGCCGGGCAGCCTCAGCCTGCGCTGGCATCACCGAAGAAACTGGAGGCGTTTGTCAGCAGCGACGGCAAAAATTTCTACCGCGTGGCATCAATGGAGAAACTCATGCCCGCGGAAAAAAATCAAAGTGATTTCAAAAACTTTTATTTCCTGCCGGAAAATGGCGAAGCCTATGTCTATCCTTTTGTTTTGAAAATTAACAGCAATGCCCGTTACATCGTGCTGCGTTTAACCGGGGTCACCGGTTTTCTGTTTACCGATGAACTGGTAGTGCTCAAAGCACAAAATGCGGACGGCAGTTTTAATGAAGTTTACACGAAAAAGCCGACTCCGATGTTTTCCAGCGGACTTGTGGTTATTCCGCGCGACAGTGAACTGGTGGTTTCCAGAAACATTATAACCCCTGATTTTCTTGAGATCCAGGATATGCGGACGGGTGAAGATTCCGGTAAACCTTTTACTCTGGTTATGGAGCTTCCGGCAGGATTGAGACCGCTTAACTCCAAGGCCAAATCAACGCCTGTTGATAGTAACATGTTCAAATGGGAACTGCCCGGCATGAAAGCGGAAGTGCCTGTATATATAAAAGCTGAAACCGCAGTTCCTGAGCAGGCTCATGCAGTATTCTATGCCGAATACAAGAATGTTCCACCGAATAAACTTAATGTGCCGGTGAAGTTGATTGATATTCCGCAGGTTCCCGCATTAAAACGCCTGCATGTCAGTCTAGTCTGGATGACAGAGGATAACGCGCTCAATTATCCGGAGTTCTTTAATTCCTGGCAAAGCATGGGATTCAATGCGGTCGGCACTTTTCCGCGTTACTGGAACGACACTAACAGGCAGGCGATGAAGCAGTTCGTCGCAGATGCCAGGCAGCATGGAATGTCTATCATTATTAACAGCACCCCGACCTGGGGGTACGGGGGACTGAGATTGCCGCCCGGTGCGGAAATATATTCCCAGACTCCTGACGGCAAATCTAAAAACATCTGCCCGTCGTATTTCGGAAAATATTATCCGGCTGAACTTGCCCGCATCGAGGGGGAGGTAAAGCAGGTCAACCCCGATTATGTCTGGTGGGATATTGAATGCTGGCATGGCGGCATCGCCGAAGCCGCCCGGTGTGAGCGTTGTCTGGCTGAAGCAAAAGCTGCCGGCAAAGATATGAATGACTTTCTTGAAGACTGCGGCACCAGGCAGATGAAGGATTTTTATGAAATTGTAAAAAAAGCTGCCGGCGGCGGGAAAATGCCTGTAGTTGCCACTTATGACAACGAGCCGCTGGAACCTCAATATCAGATGTATAATTTCAACAAAATCTATCCGGCGTACATCCAGCAGGCGCATCCCAGCCTTTATGTGGCAGGGAACGCGGAGCGGGTGCATAATTCTGTCCGCGGAAATTACAAACTGATGAAGAACAGAAATATCATTCCATGGCTGACGGCCGGAACTTACGGCGAGTTCGACTCATTCAAAATTGAGCAGATGATATTGGAGGCATTGCTGAACGGCGCAGGCGGGATTACCTATTTCCAGTTCTCCGATTTCGACACGCCGCAGGACTTCTTCTATCATGCCAAAGCGCTGGCGGAGATTGCACCTTATGAAGACCTGATTATGGACGGAGAAGTTCTGGAGCCGGCCGGCTCCAATAAGGAATTGATCTATTCCGGAGTGAAAAAAGCCAATGAAATGCTGCTGCTTATCGGCAACTACCGGAAAGTCAAAGACACCGGTACAATAATTGAATTGCCGATGGAAAGTGTTTCGCAGATTAAAGATCTGCGCAGCGGTCAGTTGTTAAAATCTGAAAGAACACTGAAAATAGATGTTCCAGCTGGAGAAATTCGCCTGCTACACATCAAAAGCTGACCGGATATTGCCGGCGGAAAATCTTCCATCAGTGGACCATGTTAACGATCAGGCAAGCCCTATAGAATTCAAAATATGTGCATGGCGAACAAATGACGCAAAGAACGATCTCAGCTATAAAGAGTTCGTGGAATTGTGTAGAAAAATAATAAACTCGCCTTACTGCTCTTTGATCCAGCGGTCTTTGTTGTAATCGTGGATTTCGGTCAGGATGTCTTCGACGTTTTTGGTCAGGCTCCATTCGGGGTAGTGGGATTTGAATTTGGAGACGTCGCTGATCCACCAGATGTGGTCGCCGACGCGGTTGTCATCGGTGTAACGGGTGTTCATTTTCTGTCCGGTGATTTTTTCGCACAGCACAATTGCCTCCTGCATGGAGCAGTTGCTGAAACGGCTTCCGCCCATGTTGTAGGCTTCGCCGCCGCGGGGGGCCTGGTAGAAATGCCAGAACGCGTTAATCAAATCTTCCGAATGGATGTTGTCGCGGACCTGTTTGCCCTTGTAGCCGAAGATGCGGTATTCTTTGCCGGTGATGGCGCATTTCATCAGATAGGCCAGGAATCCGTGGAGTTCGGCGGCGGAATGGCGCGGGCCGGTCAGGCAGCCGCCGCGGATGAGGCCGGTCTTCATGCCGAAATATCTGACGTATTCCTGCACCATGACGTCGGCGGCGACTTTCGAGGCGCCGAAGAGTGAATGTTTGCAATGGTCGATGGACATGTTCTCGTCAATGCCGTGCATGAAATAGGGATGGTTGACGTCGATTTCCCAGCGGGTGTCGAGTTCGACCAGCGGCAGCAGATTGGGATTGTCGCCGTAGACTTTATTGGTTGAAGTGAAGATGAAAACCGCATCGGGGCAGAACTGCCGGGTGGCTTCCAGCATATTGAGCGTGCCGTTGGCGTTGACGCCGAAGTCGGTAAAAGGTTCGCGGGCGGCCCAGTCGTGCGACGGCTGGGCGGCGGTGTGAATCACCAGTGCGATGTCCCGGCCGAAATCGCGGAAAATATCGCTGATGGCGCTGAAATCGCGGATGTCGGCGGATTTCGGGATAAAGTTCGGATAATTGATGACCAGTTCGGATTCGACCCATTTGGTGGAGGCGTCGTCGCCGAAGAAGTATTTCCGCATGTCGTTGTCAATGCCGACGACATCGAATCCTTTGTCACAGAAAAACCTTACAGCTTCAGAACCGATCAGCCCGTTGGAACCGGTGATTACCGCAGTCTTCATATTAAACTTCCGCCATATTTATGTTTGCTGATTTTAAAACCGCTGTAATATAATCTGAATCCGCGGGAAAAGCAAAGGGGAGGAAAGAGAGAAGTCAGAAGTCAAACGCTGACTCCTGACTTCCGGTTTTAGTAGATCGGTATTACTCCGTTTTTGCGGAATTGCAGCGGGGTGGTTTTTTGATAGCCTTTGAACGCCCGGATGAAATTTGCCGGGGTTTCATAGCCCACGGCGAAGGCGATTTCTTTGCAGTTCATCCGGGTGTCTTTCAGGAGATGGCAGGCGTGGATGATTTTCCGGCGGGCAATAAATTCATTCGGCGTGATGCCGGTCTGCTGCTTGAACAGCCTGGAGAAATGTTCGCGCGAGATATGGAGTTCCGCCGCCACCTGTTCACAGCTTACCTTTTCGCCGATCCG
>CAIJKT010000216.1 GCA_903821255.1 uncultured Lentisphaeria bacterium
AGAAAAGTGGAAAGTTGGGAATCGGGAAATGCAGAGCGGATGTCCAGAATGTTGATATGGTATATGCTCAAGGACACTCCAAAATCTCGGAATGCCAGTCCGACAAGTCCTCCCAGTCCGACAAGCACTCTGCTCAAGAGCACTCCAAAATCTCGGAATCTGGCGGCTGCCCGTCTGATTATGCTGGCCGCATGGGCGCGGGCACAGCCTCCGCTCAAGGACACTCCAAAATCTCGGAATCTGGCGGCTGCCCGTCTGATTATGCTGGCCGCATGGGCAAATCCTCCGCCGTGTCCTCCCAGTCCCATGACCGGCGGTTTGCCAAAATGTCGCGAAAGGAGCGTCAGCGTCTGCTGAAAAATAGACGGGAACAGTGAAAATTCAGAAGTCAGAATTCATGAGTCAGAATTGGAACCGGGAAAGCAGAATTGTGCTCAACGGTCCCGGCCCGGAGAACCCGATGTCCGAAAAGTGGCTGGAATGTTATTTGACGTTACCGGGAAGGATCTGGGAGTTCCGCCACTTGCCGCCGGAGTCTCTGGAGAAAACGAAAGTCACCGGAAATGTCGCCGGGGTGTTTTTCTTCAAATCAATTCTGCCCAATACCGGATCGGTGAGAATGGTGTCGCGGTTGCTGATGAAGGTTACTTCCGTGAGCCAGTTGAATCTGGTTCTGCTGCCGGAGATAATGCCGGTATGTTTGCAGGTCATCGCGGCTTTGCCGGCGTATGCGGAGTCGTAGTAGGTCTCAATCTGTCCGGCGGCGGCCCGGCGGTCAATCCGGTAGTAATAATGCATGAACAGCACGAATATGGCAACGGCGGCAAAGAAGATCAGGGTTGTCCGCAGGAATTTCAAAAGTTTCTCTCCTTGCGGTGACGGTAGACCGATTGCAGGATGCCCAGGCAGGTCATGGAGAGCAGCATGAATGATCCGCCGTAACTGACGAACGGCAGGCATACTCCCGTGACCGGGTTGACGCCGATGCTCATGCCCATGTTGATGAAGGACTGCGCAAAGAAAATCAGGGCGGTGCCCACCGCGATAAATCGACCGAAGTCATCTGGCGCGGTAAATGCCGTCCGCAGAATGGAAAAGGTGAGCAGGATATATGAAAGGATCAGGACAGAGCATCCGGCAAACCCGGTTTCCTCGGCGATCACGGAAAATATAAAGTCGTTATTGGAAACGGTTTGCGGCAGAAATCCCAGCGTGTTCTGAGTGCCTTCCCCGATGCCTTTGCCGATGGCCCCGCCGCTGCCGACCGCCAGCCGCGCCTGGAACTGGTTGTAGCCGCGATGGGTGATATCGCGTTCAGGGTCGAGAAAAGTAAGCAGGCGCTCTTTCTGATAGGTCTTCAGGAACGGGTAATACTCTCCGACTTCGTTGATGACTTCGGCGGTGACGAGCACGGCAAGGATGGCGCCGGCGGTGATGATGAATTTCCATTTCAGTCCGGCCATAAAAATCAGTCCGATGAAGATCGGGATCAGGATGATCGCGCTGCCCAGGTCCGGCTCTTTGGCGATCAGCACGAACGGCACTGCGACCAGCAATCCGGTCCATGCCATATACCTGAATTTGTTGATATTGAACGTCGGCAGTGTCATGACATAGCTGAGCAGCAGCAGAACGGCAAGTTTGGCGAGTTCAGAGGGCTGCAGCCGGATTCCGGAGCCGAAGTCCATCCATCTTCTGGCGCCGTAGATTTTAAGCCCGAAAATTAACACGATAATCAGCAGAATCAGGCACAGGACATAAAATATCCAGACCAGCGGTTTCAAATCCCGGTAGTTGGTGCAGGCCATCACTGTCCAGAAACATGCTCCCATGGCAATCCACTGTACCTGCTTCAGCCAGAACAGCGAGGCTGAAGCGGTTCCGACCTGCTGTCCGGTGGAATAAATGAAAACCAGGCCGATAGTCAGCAGCAGCAGCACGGAAAGAATCTGTATGTAATCAAAGCTGGCGACATAATTAATGACACGTTTGAGGAAAAAATCGTGGTCCGATTGTCTTTTCACCATAAATGCCATATTATCAATCAACCGGACAGAATCCGGTTGCCCTTCACCTTAACAGCATTTTTCAACCTGGCCCGGGACGGCCGTTATCAAGCCTGAAATGTCTGTTCCCGCTTCGGCCCGACAGATATGATTGCTATCTCCGCGCTTACCAGGTCGGCAATTCTTTCCAGATATTTTCTGGCGTTTGCAGGAAGATCGTAGTAACAGCGGACATCGGCGGTGC
>CAIJKT010000217.1 GCA_903821255.1 uncultured Lentisphaeria bacterium
ATAATTAAAACCCATATCCCTGATTTAAAAAAAATCGTCACATCTATGATTGGAGACGTAAATGCCTGAACTTGACATAAAACCTGATCCCCTGATTATGATTAAAAACAATTAATATACTTCGCCCGGGATTATCTATATGCCTACGTTAGACTGGATTGGAAAGAAAGCGGTTGTCAACCATCACCGCGACGTGCCGTTTCATCTGCTCGAAGAAGTTCCGGAACTAAGTTTCGGCGACAAGGACAGCGGCAATCTCCTCGTCCAGGGCGATAATCTCACCGCCCTTAAAGCGCTGCTGCCTTATTACGCCGGGAAAGTCAAATGCATCTACATCGACCCGCCTTACAATACCGGGAATGAGAATTGGGTATATAACGACAATTCAAACGACCCGCAGATTAAAGAATGGCTCGGACAAGTTGTAGGCAAAGAAGCCGAAGACCTCTCCCGCCATGACAAATGGCTATGCATGATGTATCCAAGATTAAAACTATTACATCAATTATTAAAAGATGATGGGGTCATTTTTATTTCTATTGATGATCGCGAAGCTGACTATATGACTTTGCTTCTTGATGAAATTTTTGGTCGCCATAATGCGTTAGGAGTTGTTGTATGGCAGAAGCGAGTTTCTCCCGATTCCGATTCTAAGTTTATATCAGGCACACATGATTATGTTGTCATTTATTCAAAGAATGCCAAGATTTGTACTTTTTTTAGATTACTGCGTACCGATATACAAGACGCAAGATACGAGAATCCTGATAATGACCCTCGCGGACCATGGACAAGTAGTGATTTGACAAGGCGTGAGTATAGGGAACATGATTATTACCCGATTATGTTGCCATCTGGGCGAGAGGTTTGGCCTGCAAGAGGCAGGAGCTGGAGCGTTCCTCGTGAATCCTTTGCTGACATGATTGCTGATAATCGTATTTGGTTCGGTTCCAAAGGGGACTCGATGCCTCGGAGAAAACGTTTTTTAGCGGAAGTCAGAGAGGGTATTGTTCCCACTAGTTGGTGGTCGGGTGATGATGCGGGTAAAAATGAAGATGGGAAAAGGGAAATTAAAGCACTTTTTTCAGAGGCGAATGTTTTTGCAACCCCCAAGCCAGAACGGCTAATTCAGCGAATTTTGCAATTAGCCACCAAGGATGGCGATGTAGTTCTCGATTCTTTTTTAGGCTCTGGTACGAGTTGTGCTGTTGCCCATAAGATGAAACGCCGATATATCGGGGTTGAGATGGGTGAACATTGCGAAACACATTGTGCAGTTCGCATGAAAAAGGTTATTGAAGGCGAACAAGGCGGAATATCAAAGGAGCAGAACTGGAAAGGCGGCGGTGGCTTCCGCTATTACCGCCTGGGCAAGCCGTTGTTTGACGAAAGCGGGAAAGTTTACAAGGGGATTACTTTTTCCAAACTGGCGCGGCATGTGTTTTTTACCGAAACGGGGCATCCGCTGGAGAAGGAGCATTGCGACAGTTCAATGATTGGGACTTATAATAACACGGCGGTGTATCTGCTGTTCAACGGTATTTTGAAGGACAAGAAACCGGACAGCGGGAATGTTTTAACCGGTAAAATTCTGGCGCTGCTGCCGGAGCATGACGGCCCGAAAATAATTTACGGCACCGCCTGCCGGTTAAGCCAGGTAAAATTGCGGAACGCAAATATTGTTTTTAAACAGGTTCCATACGAAATCAAGGCGGATTGAATAATGCTGCAATTAACTCAATATCAGGAAAAGGCGCTGCTGGCGCTGACGCGTTATTTACAGTTATGCGACGACCGGAAGGACGCCAATCTGGCGTTTTATGAGGCAACGCGGGAATTCTGGGGAACTGGAATTTCGTATCGTCCGGTACAGGTTGCGGAATTGTCGGAGATACCCTACGTCTGCCTGCGGCTGCCTACCGGCGGGGGAAAAACGCTGCTGGCCTGCCATACGATTGCGACGGTGAATCAGGAGTATTTGAGAAAAGACAACTCGGTGGTACTGTGGCTGGTTCCGTCGAACGCGATCAAGGAACAGACGCTTAATGCGTTGAAAGACCGGAATCATCATTACCGGCAGGCGCTGGAGTCCAGCCTGGGGCAGGTCACGGTAATGGATATAGAAGAGGCGCTGTATCTTCAGCAAAGCACCCTGACGGGGAGCACGACAATTATTATTTCCACGCTTCAGGCGTTCAGGGTGGAGGACAAGGAAGGCCGGAAGGTGTATTCCACCGCCGGGGCGCTGGAGCATCATTTTACCAAACTGCCGCCGGAAATTGAAAGCCGGCTGCTGCGCAGTGAAAAAGGCGTGATTTCTTATTCGCTGGCAAACGTATTGCGGATCAACCGTCCGCTGGTGCTGGTTGACGAGGCGCACAATGCCCGCACGGGGTTGTCCTTTGACACGCTGGCCCATTTCCGTCCGTCGGCGATTATCGAATTCACCGCTACGCCCGACACCAAAAGCAATCCGAGCAATGTGCTCTACAGCGTGTCGGCGGCGGAACTGAAAGCGGAAGACATGATCAAGCTGCCGATCCGGCTGGCGACCAAAACCGACTGGAAATCAACCCTGGCCGATGCGATAGCGCAGCGCGCCGACCTGGAAAAACGGGCGCAGATAGAATCCCAGAAGACCGGCGAATACATCCGTCCGCTGATGCTGCTGCAAGCCCAGAACCGGAGCAAAAATCAGGAGACGATGGATGCCGCTTTTATCAAGAGCGCATTGATGGAGGAGTTTAAAATCCCGGAGACCCAGATTGCCGTAGCCACCGGCGAAACCCGCGAACTGACGGATATCGATCTTTTCGACCGGGGTTGCGAGATTCGTTTCATCATCACGGTTCAGGCGCTCAAGGAAGGCTGGGACTGCGCTTTCGCGTATGTGCTGTGTTCCGTGAACGAAGTTCATGCCAGCACCAGCGTGGAACAGATACTTGGCCGCATTCTGCGGCTGCCGCACCGGCTGCCGAAGCAGGACAAGGCGCTGAACAAGGCGTATGCGTTCATCACTTCCAGCCGTTTTGCCGAAACCGCGAGGTCATTGATTGACGCGCTGGTGGAAAACGGGTTCAACCAGCAGGAAGCGCAGGAATTTATCTCAGTCTGCCAGCCGGACATGCCGGATTTTCCGCTGATTCAGGCGAGCCGCCGGATTGAGCCGAAAGTAATTGCGATGCAGGAAGTACCGGAACCCGGTTCATTGTCAAAAGAGCTAAGAACAAAAATAAAGATAGATACGCAGGCCCGCACCGTAACCGTCACCCAATGCTTGCAGCCGGAAGAGGAAAAAGCTTTTATTCAGCATCTGGTGATGGAGGATTCGCAGAAATATTTTGCCGGGGAAATGCAGAAGCTTCGCGAAGAATCAGTCGCCCTGCTGCAATCGCCTTCGGAGCGCAATAAAATATTCGATGTGCCGCAGTTGTATGTAAACGCGGACGGCTGTCTGGAACTGTTTGAAGAGCAGACACTGATGGATTACGGCTGGGAACTGTCCGATTTTGACGCGAGACTTACCGATGCCGAATTCGCCGATTTTATGAGAGAAGACAGCGAACTGGGTGAAATTGACATCGGGCAAAGCGGCAAATTGAAAAGTCATTTTATCGCTGAACTGAACCATGAAATGGCGCTGATTGATGTTGTTGATGCTTCGTGGACGGAAGGCGAGGTGATTTACAGTCTTGCCCGGAATCTGGTTTACACCGAGCTTACGCCGGATGACAAGGAGCAGTTTATCCAGACGCTCATCGGCGATTTGACCGGCCGCCGGAATGTGCCGCTGGCGCAACTGGTGCGGAAACGGTTTATCCTGCGGAAAATCGTTGACAATAAGATTAAGGGTTACCGGAAAAATGCCAGGGGCAAGGCATTCCAGGAGTTGTTATTCGGCAATGATGCGCTTGAAGTGGAAGTTTCTCCGGCAAGATGTTTCAGCTTCAATCCGGACCAGTATCCGGCCAGTTATAATTGTTCTCAAAGCCAGATGTTCCGCAAACATTACTTTCCTGTTGTGGGTGAGCTTGACGACAAAGGGGAGGAGTATGAATGCGCACTTTTTATTGACGATCTGGATGAGGTAGAATTCTGGGTCCGCAATCTGGGTCATTTGCCATTTTCATTCTGGTTGCAAACTTCATCCGATAAATTTTATCCCGACTTTGTCTGTAAATTGAAAGATGGACGTTTTCTGGTGGTTGAGTATAAGGGCGGCGACCGCTGGACCAATGACGACTCAAAGGAAAAACGCCGCATGGGCGAATTATGGGCGGCCAAAAGTCACGGCCAATGTCTGTTCGTCATGCCCAATGGTTTCAAGCCGGAAGAAATCGCCGCCGCGATAAGAGACAGCCGCTTCAAGTCAGAATAATTTATGGAGAAGAGGCACAAATCGTGATTGAATGTATTGCAATAGTTATTCCGTTAACAGGCGTAGTCATAGCAGCATTGGCATTTCGCCAAAATTCCCGCAAAATAAAAGCCGATAAGCGGGACAAATACGGAGCCGAATTGTATGAAATCCAGAATAGCATCAGCGATGATTTGAACCGGCTTAGTCATATCGCAGGGAGCGCGTATGAGGAGTCAGAAAAATATCTGGACAAATATTTGAATTATCAATGATAATTTGCCATACATAACTAAAAATACGTATTAAAATGATTAAGGAACAACATGAATATTTCTGTCATAGAGCAAAAGTATGAAGCGGCGCTTCATGGATTAAATAATAACAAGAAAAAAATATTTGGCTGCGACAAGCCGGTTCTGACTGAGGGCGGCGACTATCACGGCATCTGGCTCGAATGCGGGCCGCTGGAAGGTCTTGTCTATGGCAGAATTGAACCGGCAGTCGCGACAGCCAATCACGAAGTCTTTTTTTGTAATCAAAGAGCTGATGGTTACATTCCTTATTGCGTGAATGGCACACGCACATTTTCGGCACAGATTCAGATGGTGATTCCAATTGCCGCAACAGCGCTCGAAACTGCTGTTTTGACCAGTAGCGATGCTTTTCTGGCGCAGGCCTATAATTCCTGTGCCAGGTGGGACGAATGGCTGGTGTTGCATCGAAATACGCGCGGAACCGGTCTTTGCGAGGCGTTTTGCGAATTTGATACCGGACATGATAACAGTCCGAGATTCAAAGGGTTGCCGAGGAAGTGTCCTGGCGAAGATGCCGCAGTCTGCCCTGACGCGGGCAAGCTGCCGTATTTATCTCCGGATTTATCCGCTTCTGTATATGGCGGAAGAATTGCTCTAGCCCAAATGGCACGCCATCTTGGCAGGAATTCGGAAGCAGACCGATGGCTGGAAAAAGCGGAAATATTGCGTCAGCTTATTATCCGCTATTGTTACGACCGTGAAGCCGAGTGCTTCTACGATGTTGATGCTGATGGTGATTTTGTAAGAATTACCGGAGACGTTCTTACCAGAGTGCTGGGGGAGCATGTCGTTGATCAAACGATGTTCGAACGTATTTACGCCAGGCATATCAAAAATCCAGCGGAATTCTGGGCTCCTTATCCATTGCCTTCCATTGCCTTGAATGACCCTTTGTTTGATCACAATCTGCCGCTGAATTCATGGGGAGGCGCATCCCAGGCGCTTACCGCATTGCGCGCGCCGCGCTGGTTTGAATATTACGGCAAGCATGAAGACTTAAAACATTTGATGTCCCGATGGGTTGAGGCAATAACGGCAGCTTCTGAGTTTATGCAGCAAATGAATCCATGGACCGGTGAATTCTCCACTTCAGCCGGTTATTCCCCGGCAATGTGTGTGCTGATTGACTTTGTTGACAGACTTGGAATACTGGATTCAAGACCCGAAGTTCAAGGGAATAATCATTAAAGAATTTACAACATCTAAGCAAAACAAAGAACAGTAATCTGGCGGGAAATTGCGGCAGTATTATCAATAGAAGTTGAATAGCGGACATAATGTCCATTGCTTAAAAAGAGGAATGGCTGCAATATGCCGCAGTCGCGGGAGACAGCCCCGTCCGAGACGGACGGCACTACACCAAAACCATTTTGGACAGCCCCCACTCCGACACTTTGGAGAGCCATTGAGCACACTGCTTTTAATAAAATTTTCAAACAACATTTTGGACAGTTCGTCCAAAGCCGCCCGGCGCGGACGGCGCTGCAATTCCTGTTTCCATCAAAGTTAAGTTTAGCCTTTACCGAATCTATTCAATACCATGCCCTAAAAAAACGAAACTCTTTACATATATAGTAAATTTGTCAATGCGAATAATGTTAAATCGTTTATCAATAGAGGTTTAACCTACGAAAAACATGGATTCATTTGGCATATTTCAAAAATGGCAGGAGAAATATGCGCCATTCCTATTTAACTCGGACCGCTGCCCCGGATAAGGAACTACTCGGTTAAGGGACTTTAAAAATAAATTCAAAAGCAACTTGACAAAATTTAAAAGGCCATGTATAATTATTGCTAGAACGATCTAGCATAAAAACAATGGACCCTTTCTTATGGTCACAATTAATGATATAGCTCAGAATACCGGCTTGAGCCGCTCTACGGTTTCCGCTGTATTGTCAGGCAAAACGGAGTCGATCCGGATTAGCAAAGCGACAAGCAAGCTTATTCTGGAGGCTGCCGACAGGCTGGGATATCACAGGAATTCTCTGGCGTATCAAATGGTTACCGGAACGACGAATGTTATAGGATTTCTCAGTGAGGATCTTGGAGTCTCCGAATTTACAGGAGCAATCCTTTCCGGTATAATGTGCGAATCTGCCGGTAGCGGATATTATACAAAACTCTTCCCTTACACCAGAGGCCATGTCGAAAAAAATTTGACTGATATCATCGGGCAACGGCCGGCAGGAATCATCTGCTTCGCCGTCAACCAGCCGGACTTCGAACCTATTTTTGACAAACTGGCGAAATTCGGCATACCATTACTGTCGCTGCAAAACATTGAAATAAATCGCGGTATCTTCGTGATCACCGCTGATGCTGACGGCGTAACTGCCGCCGTCGAACATCTGTATTCTTTAGGACACCGTAAAATTGGTTTTTTCACCAATAGAAAGTCAATGGAACTGAAGAGCCCGAGAAATGAGGGTTTTCTAAACGGTATGACGAAACATAATCTTTCAGAATCAGGTGTAATCCCGGAACTGCTGGACACCGCCGACCTGGAGACATTGACGCGCGTTGTCGCATCAAAATCGTATACGGCAATTGTGTGTGACACTGATTACAATGCGATGCGTATACTCCAGGCGGCTGCAAAAGCCGGCGTAAAGGTTCCCGGAGAATTATCCGTTACCGGATTTGCCGATCTGGCGGCAGTTGAGCTTTGTATTCCGCCGTTGACCACGGTCCGGCAGCCTTTCACGCAATGGGGAATGGCAGCAATGCGGAAACTCCTCAGTGTCATTAATGATAAGTCAAAATCTTATTTAACAGAGAAGATTGTCGAGAAAATAGAGGTTAAGCTGATCAAGCGCGAGTCCACGGCACCGGCATATCCTGTGAACTAAGCTAATTATAAGTATAGAATTATTACAAATAACAGAGTTAATAAACGCAATTGTAAACAGATGGAGGATCAAAATGAAATCGCGAACAAACCAATGGCATCCAGGCAATCGCGCCACAAGCAAAATCCGGGAATTTACACTCATTGAACTCCTCATTGTGATCGCTATTATCGCTATTTTGGCTGGCATGCTGCTGCCTGCTCTGAACAAAGCCCGGGAAAAGGCCAAGTCCTCGCAGTGTACAGGCAATCTTAAAAACAACATGACAATGATGCTTATGTATGCCAATGACAATAGCGGGATAATGCCGACTTATAATGACAGGATTGCCGGTATGGCGTCATGGGCTGATACATTGGCATTCACCAAATATCTTTCAGGGAAAGCCGGGACTCTGACCTGTCCTTCCGCGAGTCCTTTTGTAACCAGAAAATATCCAGCGGCGCCCGCCTCTTACCGGGAAATATACGGAACTTTCTCTGATCCCGGCCTGGAGTTTCCGAAAGCATCATTCCTGCCGGTAAGCGGAGGAAGCTTCCGTGCAGTATGCGATAGAAAAGTAAGAAACCCGTCGCGTTTTATATTCATGATGGACAGCTATTACAGTGCTGATAAAGGCCAGTTTTATGTGGCAGGAATTCAATGGGGATTCACATATCTGGCGCAGGCCCGCCACAACAGTCTGATCAATGCCGCATTTACAGCAGGGAATGTTTCTCCAATTGATCCTAAGGCATATCTCAGCATAATTCAAGAGATGCAAAGCAAAGGCGGCAAAGCAAGTGTGGATATCGCTGTTTACTATTTCACCCAGAAAGGCTACACGGCCCAGTCAAAATAAATTTTTACGGTTCCAATAAGCAAAGCTATTACATGATTTTTTACCGGCGCATTGCTGCATAAATAAATCAAGTCATAAACGTAAAACATAACAGCAAGGAAAAGACTCAATGCGATTCGCCAAAACAGTTTCACGAATGGTACCGGCACTACTGGTCTCCACTATTCTTTCAGGCGGCGGACTTGCCGCCGCCGATGATGATTTTATCGTCGGCGTCTGTACGCATTTCGGACAGGGGAAAGGAATAATATCCGAAAATATTAATGTTCTCAATGAAGCCGGATTAGTTTCATTGCGCGATGAAGTCTATTGGAATGCCTGCGAACAGCAGAAAGGCGTTTTGTCCATTCCCGGTTATGCTGTCCAATTCATTGGAGCGGCGGACAGGCTTGGTCTGTCACCGCTGATAATTCTCTCTTACGGCAACAACTTCTATGACAAGGGGGGCTATCCGAAATCAGCGGAGGCTGTTGCCGGTTTCACCAGATATGCCGAAACGGTTTCCGCCGCATTCAAGGGTAAAGTGAAGCTGTATCAAATGTGGAACGAGTGGGATGAAACCTGCTGCAAGCCGGGATTTACCGGCCAGGGCGATGCACTAAGCTATGTCAAACTGGCCGCTGAAGCGTATCCGCGAATTAAGGCGATAGACCGGAATGCGACGGTCATTTCCACCTCTATATGCCATGGCGAAAAATACGTGAAAGAACTCCTGGCTGCGGGAGTGCTTAAGTATTGCGATGGGATTGCTTTTCACTCGTACCAGTACAATATGCCTGTTTCCAAACGCAGCCCGGAGGCTTATGTCGAGCGGATTGCCGGAGTTGACAGGATCATTAGAAGCGTTAACAATGGTAAAGAATTCCCTATCTACCTGACTGAAACCGGCTGCCCCACCCACACACAAAAAAATGAAGGATCTACTGCGCAGGAGAGCGCGGACTACTTAGCCAGAGCATTCCTGCTGATCAGAAGTATCCCTTCCGTCAAAGGCATCTGGTGGTATGACTTTCAGGATGACGGGCTTGATCCTGAAAAAAACGAAGCGAATTTCGGTCTCGTCAAGACCGACTTGACCCCCAAGGAATCATATTACGTCATGCGCTCCATTGCCGGGATTGTCAATAAAGGTAAATTCATTGAACGCGTCAAGACTTCCGACGAGAGCCTGATCGTTCTCAAGTTCAAGATGCCGGATGGGCAGGATGTCCTGGCCGCCTGGAGCATCGCTGATGACTGCAACACGCAAATCACGCTAAAAAATACCCGGGCAGCAAAGGGACCGCTCAAGACATTCCTGGCCGGTTTCGCACAGATTGAACGCAACTGGGGCATGCGCGCCTGGGCCAACATAACGCCGCATGGGCAGAACGCTCCGTTTCTGCCGGACCAGTTCCAGTTCACGGTCAGGTCGCGGCCTTTCATTATAATGGCCGACCTTTCAGGGGTGGAGATTTCGACAGTTACTCGCATCCGTTTTCCGGACGTCCGGAAGTCCAGGGAAAGCATTGTCAAAGTGCCAGGTCAGATCGGACAGGTATTTCCGGTTGCCAGGACGGTTCCGCCGGTAAAGTTCGGCGGCCCGATGAATTACCGCAGCATCACTGGCGGCGCACCTTTCTCGACAAATGATATTGACGCTTCTTTCACATTGTCCTGGCAGAAGGATGCCTTGAAACTTGTTGTCGAGGTTGTTGATGACCGCATGTTCCAGAAAGATTCAGGCTCCGAAACCTGGCAGGGTGATAGCATACAGGTTGCATTCCAGAATCTCGCGAAAGATGCCAATCCGAAGAGCGGAACAGAGTATTTTCTGGCGTTGACAGAAAAAGGACCGTCAGTTTATCGCGAATCTTCGCAGATCAAGCTGCCGCCGCAGCAGAAATCAGAGGTGTCGCTGGACGTGAAACGCGAAGGAACTAAAACTGTTTACACCACCGAATTTCCTGTAAAGGAGCTTGGGTTCAAAACACTTGCGCCGGAGACCGTTTTCGCGTTCTCTATACTGGTTAACGATAATGACGGAGCCGGACGCAAAGGTTATCTGCGCTGGGGAGATGGCATTGGCTCCGGCAAGGATCCATCCGAATATAACTGGGTTATCGTAAAGGAATGAAATCCTGGAACCCTAAGTATAAAGCCAGGCCCGCATACGAGCCGGTTTGATAATTCTCAATGAATAAAAAGAAGGAATATAATATTTATGAAAAATAAGAATCTTATCTCTATAACAGTTGCGGTTCTGTTCGCAGCGACAATCCAGGCGAAGGATGTGCCGATAGGTTCCTTTGCCAAAGGGTCCAATGACGGCTGGACGCTTAACCTCGGCAAAGAGTTCCCTGGCGCTCAGGGCAGTTTTGCAATTGTAGAGGATGCAGGTTCCGCTTCAGGGCACGCGGCTTATGTGGAGGGAACTTTCGGTCAGGGCGGAAACTATGTTGCCATTGAAAAAAGACTGGCGCTGCCGGTTCCGTTTAAGACACTTAAGTTCAAAGCAAAAATAACCGGACTGGATTCCATAGTAATCCGTCTGACCGATGCAACCGGGCAGATACATCAGCAGATGATCCGGGTCAAAGATAGTTCAGACTGGCAGACGGTCGAAGTGAATGACTGCAAAGGCGAGTCCTATGCGACGTTCGGCGGCGCTAAAGACGGTAAATGGCACAATCCCTTGAAAGGCGTATCTATCCTCATAACCCAAGCCGGTCTGGCGGGCGGAGAGAAAGCCGGCAAGATTATATTTTCTGATATTGTCCTGACGCAAGGTTTATTCGAACAGCCGCAGAACTATGGCGTCTATCAACGCCAGTCTGACAATACCGCAGAAATTCCAGTCGTGGTCTGTTCCGCGGAAATTAAAAATATCACATGGCGCTGCCGCCCCGGCGATGCCTGGCGGCAACTGAAATTCCAGCGCAATGCCGACAGTTCCACCGCTGCTATCCGGCTTCCCGCCGGCGGCTGGTACCGGTTGGAGTTCAAACTGGAAGACCAGAACGCGAAAATTACCGAAACCGCCGTCGAACATGTCGGCGTCGGCGAAGTGTTCATTACAGCCGGTCAGTCCAATGCCGCCAACTGGGGGGAACCCAGACAACAGACAATTACAGGAATGGTTGCTGCATTTGACGGCAGTGTCTGGCATCCGGCGATTGATCCGATGCCGGTATGCGATGGTCAGATGGGCAGTATCTGGCCGCTGCTCGGCGACCGGCTTGCCGCCGAATTGAAAATGCCGGTCGGGTTTCTGTGTCTCGGCGTCGGCGGTTCAGAAATCACTATGTGGACACCGGAAAATTACCGGAATCAGATCAAAGGCAAGCAGAATTACGGACGTTTTGAAAAATATATTCCCCTGTTGAAGCCTTATGGCTGCCGGGCGCTGCTCTGGCATCAAGGCGAAAGCGACCGGATGGTGCGTCAGGATGTTTATTACAATGACCTGAAAAGTACCATTGCTGGATTCAGAAAAGATTTTGGCGATATTCCATGGCTGGTCGCCACAGTCGGCAATTGCTGGGTCGATCCGAAGTCCGGCACCGGCTGCCGCGCGGCCCAGCAGCAGGTTGTTGCGGAAGGATTAGCGCACCGGGGGCCGGATACCGATGTCATTGGCAAGGAATTTCGTCTGAAAGAAGGTAAATCGTCACATTTTAATCAACAAGGTCTTGAAACTCACGCCGGATTGTGGCACGAAGCCATCAATAAGGAATTGCTTAATGAACGTCATTGAATTATCCGCGGCGCACCGTGCCGCGGTTGACTGCCGCCGCCGGATAATCTGCCAGGAAGACGGCATAACGCCCTTTGGAGCGCTCGGTATGGACATGCGCGAGTGGCTGGAATACCGTTTAAACCTGATAGACACGGCAGGCTGCCAGATTGACTCGATCATCTGGGATGTGGGACTTTGCGCCGATTCGTACGCGGTGTATCCCAAGACCAGGCTGCTGCCGCCGGTCGATTTCCCCGGGTTAAACGAGTGGCGGGAGCAAGGCATTGATTTTCTTGAGACCCTGGTAGCGGAAACGCACAAGCGGGGACGCGAGGCACTTTGGAACGAGAGAATCAGCGAAGTCGACATGCCGCAACCCTTTTGCATATGCCCTCACGAAAGCCCGCTCAGGGATAATTACTTGAAAAAAGCGCATCCTGACTGGGTGGTCAAATGCTGGTGGCCGCAGGGACTGTGGAACCTGGCGAACCCTGAACTGAGGAAGCACAAGATAAGACGTCTGAAAGAGTTGATCGAAAACTATGATCTGGACGGACTGCAACTAGATTTTGCACGGCACACCCCCTGTCTTCCCCCCGGGGCGGAATGGAAAAACCGGGAACACGCGACCGAATTTGTCCGCATGACGCGCAACCTGTTGCTGGATATTGAAAAGATAAAAGGTAAGCCGTTGCTGCTGGCGGTTCGTATCGCCGAAACGATAGACGGTTGTCACAAGGATGGTTTTGAAGTGGAAAAATGGGCGGAAGAAAACCTGGTCGATGTTTTCACCCTGGGCGGGCGTACCGGCGAAGTCGATATCGAGGCATTCAAGAGGATTACGCACGGCA